>CADBNU010000396.1 GCA_902796085.1 Heyndrickxia coagulans | reverse complement strand
CATCGGCGATGATCCGTTTATCTACGTTTCTGCTAATAAAATCGGGATAAATTAACCCTATATTCCCCTCAAATAATCGTTGTGCTCCTTTCCCCCCTTTGTTCATTGGGTGATAGAAATCACTGCCAATCAGCAAATGGACATATTCCTCCCAGATCCACGCACCATCAAACAACATACCGTAAATCTGATTCATACCGGATCCCATTTGATATTTTTCATGCTGTAATATCATGATACAAAGTCGTTGTAATGCTCTATATTCACGGTAATATGCATGGCGGATGGGTTTTTTCAAGTTTTTTTCTAAGACTTTTCTTCTATCAAAATACTTATAGCTTTTGGTTGCTTCTACGACGGTGGCCACTTCATCTTTCGTTTTTCGCAATACGTTGTTACCATATGGCTTCTTCTTAATAAATTCAATCGTATGGCGAACCAACTGCATCAGATCATTATCATATGAAAACTCACGTTGATTATATGCTATGTTCCCGATAAAAGGGGTATTATTTTTCACATGGCGTGGAATATCAATCGTTCCCCTAATATTTTCATCATTATACTTTTTTTGGATATACGTTTTGAATAAACCTTTTCTCATTGCTTTTTTTAAAAAGTTAGGAAAGAAAAAAAGTAACATGTTTAGCGTACGATGATTTTGATTTGCATCAGTATTAAGCTCTACAACATTTGGCAAATGCAATACGCATTCTAGTAAATATTGAAAGAAATAATCAGTTTCACCATTTGAAAAACGAGATTCGATGACGAGACGTTCGTTACCAAAGCCTAGAAAACCCATCACATTACTTGAACGATAACATTGATTGATGCTTTGTAAAATAACCTGTTCTTTGCTGATATCTTCCGAATCTTTTATAAGCTCGGGGAAAATAAATACCCCTTCCTTTTCAAGTTGTTCAAGTGTTTTATCGGCAATCTTTTCTGTCACATTGGCTACTTCTTGAAAGTGCTTTTTATGAATCAGTGCATTATCTTTAATTTTTAGTTCCTTCATTTTAATAATCACCTGGATAGCCATACGCCTTTGCAAACCTATTCATAATCTCGTCTTCATCATACATACCACGCACATATTCTCTTAGTAACGGCTCAAGATAGTCTGTCCATAATTGGTTAAAAGTTAAGTATTTTAATTTCAAAAAGTAAGATGCACCAATATGATAATGTTGGTTAAGCTCCTCCACATTAGAAATTTCATTATTCAGCGCTGTCATTCTACGGATTGCTTCCTCTTTCACTTCACCTAATTCATCTAACATTTCCAATCGATCGTCCGCTTTTATTTCAATAAATCTGAAACGACGACGCATAGCAAAGTCAAAGCTGTCAACGGAACGGTCGATATCATTCATCGTTCCAATTATGTAGACATTTTCGGGTATGTAAAATTGCTCCTCCGGATTGTCGTGCATGTTTGCATACTGTGTAGATACTTCTCCAGTACGGCCACGATATCCCGGATCAATTGAATAAAATAGTTCACCAAAAATTTTTGAAATTTCACCACGATTAATTTCATCAATAATAAATATGTAAGGTTTCAATTTATCAGGCTTTGCCATTGGATTGGTGATGGGCTTTTTATTCAATTTAATATCTTTATAAATAGCTAATAGGTAGGAAAAATGTTGTGTCGGATTCAATTTTCCAAAAAAATTAGTTACATCTTTCACTTGGGTGAATGTTTGTTTAGAATCTAGCATCGCTTTTAGCTCACTTATACTCAATCTCAACTTATTCGATATTTTGTTTTCTGGAATAGAAATATGAATATGCTTATCATCGATTTCGGTAATATAAAATTTAGTACCTCGAGCAGTTTCCAATTCATCTACTCCCAACTCAATGTTTGAAAAATAGTCCAACATCATACTTTCAACAGATGCTTCTTTTTCTCTTTGTTCTTGGGTCTTTTGAGAATCTTCAAAGTTCTTTTTCGCTCTAGCTATAAAACGCTTAAATATCCCGTCTTTAAGTTCAAATCCGACAGAACCATCATCATTAATCCTTGGCCGCAAGCCTTCAACAAAGTCTGAGTAATCATAATTTGGATGAAACTGAACAAATTCCATCTGTCTCTTTTGTTCATCGGAAAGTAGAGAAAAATCATCAAAATAGCCATCACTGATAATATCGGCAGCTATTTCTTTTGCTAGATGCGTTTTCCCTGTGCCTGGTGCACCGTGTAAAATAATGTTTTTAGACTCAATTAGATAGTGGGAATATGGATTTCTATATCCGCTAGTTTCCTGTAGCCTTTCAATATCTACATTTTTGTTCTCGGTTTGCACAGTTTCTTCTTT
>CADBNU010000395.1 GCA_902796085.1 Heyndrickxia coagulans | reverse complement strand
TCTTTATAAAAGTTTGTATATTAATAGATATGCAATTTTTTTATAAACATGATAGAGAGAAATAAATGTAACCCTTTAATAGATAAAAAAAAAGAATATTGTCAAAAATTGTTTGTTAAATTTATAAAAAAGGGCTTTATTTTTTTATTATTTTTTTGTATGATACGAGAGTAAAGTTCATTCAATAAAAAACTATACAATTCAGGGAAGGCAAATGGTGCGCCACCAGCTTGAGCTGGTTCTAGTGGGTTCGATTCCCACCCCGAAATTTTTTAGATTCATATAAAAAATTTCGAGGGTGGGTACACGAAAAGTCACTTAATTCCACCCTCGGTTCGGAGGGATGGAAAATGTACTTAAAAAAGCGTGACTTAAATGATTGTAGTGTTCTCTATCCACTAATAACACACCCGGAAGTCTTCCCTTTTGTAAGGGAAAAACCGAATTCCTATGAAGAGTATTTATTTTTAACCAAAAAAGTGATGGAAAACGAAGAAAAAGGCGTATTAATTTCACGAACGATTCTAGATGAGTGGGAAACTCCAATTGGAGTGATCACTTTATACGATATAAATAATCACACAGGCTTCCTTGGTACATGGTTAGGAAAACCGTACCACGGGAAAGGATATAATCGCATTGCAAAAGAATTATTTTTTCAAGAATTATTTTTTGAAAAAGACTTTGAGAGTATATTTTTACGGGTGCGATTTGAAAACATTCGTTCTCAAAAAGCAGTTGAGAAAATTCCATACATCACTAAAGCAAATGAAACAAGACCTTTTATTTTTGAAAAGATAAATACAAATCCGAATCATTATTTATATCATTTATATGAAATATCAAAAGATGCTTTTACTTTATATTATAAAGTCCAATTACAAGCAGAAGGAAATAGGCAACAACTTAAAGCATAAAATGATAACGTCCGATACTGGACGTTTTTTATTTCGTTATTTAACCAAGAAACATGAGATAAAATTCACGCTAATTGAAATTAGGCATATGATGGATAGACAATATATTTTTTTACACATTTTTCACAGTCATCCGAGTAAGAAGGTGATTCCATGTTTCCTTGGAATTTTTTTGGTGCGAATCGGAAAAATCAGGATTTTTTTGACAAATTGGATGAAGACAGCTTTCAAGAGATGTTGGAAAAGTGGATGAAACAAGCTTTTCCAAGTTTTTTAGATGCAAATACGAACAAACAATCTGAAACAACTTCACATAAATCATTAAATGAAACTGTATTTGAAACCCATGATTATATCTATATTCGTATACCTATTTCAGAAGATGAAATAATTGATAAAATTAAAATTTACTATAGTTTAAATAAATGTATGATTACCGGAGTTTTCGACAACGAACAGCCATATACGATTATTTTACCTTCTACGGTGAAAAAGAAAGGTGCTACTGCCATCTATCGTGATCATGTACTAGAAATAAAAATACCAAAATATAGTGATTGGCAATTTAGTGAAATTGATGTTGATACAGAAAATCAGGATTGATTATAGAAACTCACGGGTATATGTTTTTAATCTTCGGAAAAAATAAGAAAAATAAAGAGTACTCTTAGGAAGGTGAAAACATATGCCAACACCCTATCGGTGTCCAAACTGTAAAACAAATAAAACGAGGTTCAATTTTATTAAACAAGTTCCGGAATTTGTTAAAGTTGATCCAGAAACAGGTGAAGTTTTAGAAATATACGATAATACCCAATTGGACCCGTTTCATTTGCCATATAATGGACCTGACATAAAGATTCAATGTGCTGTTTGCGGTCTTATAGAGGATGAAAAAATGTTTGCAAAATTCGGGGAATCATCAATTCAATAATATCTTGAACTATTATGGTATATAATTAAGGCTTTCCAGAATATAATAAATCTGGAAAGCCTATTCATTTTAACAAGTATTATTTCGATCATAACATACAACATTGGTTTTAACAGTTAACCAACTCAAACAATAGTCTGAAATAGCAGCGTCTTTAACTTTTATTTAACAATTATTTTATTTTTTTAAGTAAAAGTTCAACCGCTTTTTGAATTTGTGGATCTTCTTCTTCTAATTTTTTACCTAATGCTTCCATAATTTTGGTTGTTGTCTCACCTGACACAATACCAGTTACTTCCAAGTCATGATTCCGTTGGAAATTAGTGACTGCTTGCTTTGTGTCTGCATCAAACATCCCGTCAACTTTACCTGGTTCATATCCAAGTACATCCAGCATTTCTTCAATGATTGAAATTTCATCTGACATCATAGATTCTTTTAATTCTAATTCAGGACTAACATACGGTAATTTTGCGTATTCTGGCAATTCAACAATATAATCAGGGGTAATTCCTTTTTCATGAATCCAATTCCCGTCAGGTGTCAACCATCGAGCTGTCGTTAATTTCAAGCTGGACCCATCAGAATAGCTTGCCGCAGTTTGTGCTGTACCTTTACCGTACGTTTTCACTCCGACAATCGGTACATTAGCAGATTCTTTCAGTGCACCTGCAAGTATTTCGGAAGCACTTGCACTCCCTTCATCTACTACAGCCACTAATGGGATATCAAATGTTTCTTTTTGATTTGATAACTGACGTTCTTTAGTCCCGTCTTTATATTCCATTTGATAAATCACTTTGCCTTTTGGAACAAATAGACTAGTAATATCTATCGCCTGATTTAATAATCCACCTGGATTTTGTCGTACATCTAAAATTAATCCTTTCATTCCTTGGGTTTTCAAGTCATCTAAGGCTGATGTAAGTTCATCATATGTATGTTCAGAAAAAGACGTGATTTGGATTTTACCAATTGAATGATCTAGCATTTCATAATAAACGGTTTCAATCGGAATCACATCTCGAGTAATTTCTACATGAATTGGCTCCTTTACACCCGGTCGAGAAATTGTCAGACTTACTTCTGTCCCTTTTTCACCACGAATGAGTAATACAGCTTCCGAAGAACTCATACCTTGTATATTTTTTCCATCAACTTCGATTATTGCATCATTTGCTCGAAGTCCAGCTTTTTCTGCGGGTGATCCTTTAATAGGTGCAACGATGACGATGTTCCCATCGCGCTCTTCAATCGTAGCACCGATTCCCTCAAATGAAGAAGTTATTTGTTCATTAAAACTTTCCGTCTCCTCTGCTGTCATATAATCACTATACGGATCACCCATTGCATCAACCATACCGTTTATCGCGCCTTCAACTAATTGCTCTGCATCAATTTCATCAACATAGTTTTCTTTTATGTTTTTATATGTTTCGAACAATTTCTCAAATTCCGTATAATCACCAATGATCCCGTCTGCCAGAATTCCATTATTAATATTTGGAACATTTATTTTATTTTTCGGATCCACAACTTTATCATCGCCAAAAGATAAGACAATCGCTGTAATACCAGCTGTTAGAAAAACGGAAAAAAATAAAATCATAATGAAATGAAACTTTTTCAGCTTCATATACTTTTTATCCGTTCCCAGACCATCATTTGTATTTTCTGTATCGACATTCTTGTTATTATTCACAACTTCACCTCTTTCACAACAGAGGAGGGATTATTTATAAAATACCATGTTTTACAAAAATTGACTAGTAAAGTCTGCATTTATATATAATCCTTCTATTAAATTTCTGTTGCATTTTCAAAAAATTCTTCTAATGTCCAATTATTTTCAAACATAATGTTTGCCGGTTCTTCTCCGACATAGCGGAAATGCCAAGGTTCGAATGTGTAACCAGTTATATCCTCTTTTCCTTTCGGATAACGTAAGATAAAACCATATTTATGAGCATTTTCAGCTAACCATTGTCCTTCTGGCGTATCCGCAAAATCTTCCTCCAGTGCAAATCCTGCGCTTTCAGAGGAAATATCCATTGTGAGCCCGGTTTGATGTTCACTTGTTCCTGGTACGGCAACCACTTGGGCAGCCAACTGTTCGTCTCCCCCCTGTTTTTCAATTTGAGCATCAAATAGAACTTTTTGTCTTTCATAGGATCTAAACCCAGATACTGCAAAAAGATAGATCCCTTCTTCTTCAGCTGCTGCGAACATTTTTTCCAAAGCTTCCGCTGCTTCTTTTTTCATATAAGCTTTTTCAATTGATGGTTCTACAGTATATGGAAAACGAACATCAGGAATAACTAAATCGGATGGTCGATAACCTTCAGGTAATAAGGCAGATTCTTTATTTACTAAGATCAATATATTATCTACATTTTTAATTACTTGTTGTCCGTCCACTTCTTCGACTTCATTAAAATATTTCTTTTCTAGAAGAACTTCTTTACTGTTCTCAGTCTTTGTTTTATTTGAACTTGTTTCTTTTGCTTTTTCTTCTTGTCTTTCTGTCTGACCTTTATTGTCTGTCGATTGTTCTGTAGAACATCCTACTAAAAGGGTACCTATTACAATCGGAATAACAAGTTTTTTTAGTTTCATCTTTCTCACCTTGCTTGTAGTAATCTTGAATGCTTTTAATATTTTACCACTCTCTACATATCTTGAACAGGTAAAAATGATGGAGAAAAAATAAAGTTGTCTCCAAAGATTTAACCTCTCCTTAGAGACAACTTTATAATTTATTTCACCACTGAATCTAATGCGACTTCAATCATATCATTAAATGTTGTCTGTCTTTCTTCTGCAGTCGTTTCTTCACCGGTTAAAATATGGTCACTAACAGTAAGAATGGAAAGGGCTTTTCTACCATATTTTGCTGCTAAGGTATATAGGGCAGAGGTTTCCATTTCAACAGCTAATATACCGTATTTTGCCCATTTTTCATGTTCTGCGTAATCATCATAAAACATATCCGCACTAAAAATATTACCGACTTTTAAGTTAAGCCCCTTTTCTACTCCCACATCATATGCATTTTTTAACAACTCAAAATTAGCAGTAGGAGCATAATCCATGTGACCAAATATTTTTCGATTCATTTGCGAATCTGTTGAGGCACTCATTGCAATAATTACGTCACGAACTTTCACATCTTTTTGAATAGCTCCACATGTGCCAACGCGAATTAAGTTTTGAACGTTATAACTTTGCATTAACTCATTGATATAGATTGAAATGGATGGGATCCCCATGCCTGTACCTTGAACAGAGATTCGTTTTCCTTTATAAGTACCAGTAAAACCAAGCATATTTCGAACTTCGTTATAGCAAGAAACGTCTTCTAAAAAAGTTTCAGCAATATATTTAGCACGTAAAGGGTCTCCTGGTAATAATATTGTATCAGCGATTTCATTTTCTTTTGCTGCAATATGTACACTCATATTTTTTCCTCCTTAAAATCTTATCGGGTATTATTATTCCCCTATTCAATATACCATATTAAGGAAACCGTTGAAAAATTTTTCATGACTTAAAATATCAGATTCCCTAACAATAAGAATAGGATTGGTTATATATTCATTCAAGGAGGAGATCTTTTTATGGGTAAAAAAAATCGAAATCGGATTAATCAACCAAAGAAGAAAAATAATATACCAGAAGAAGTGTTAATCTCTGAAAAAGAGGCTCATGGAAAAGAACTTTCTGCCCACGGTAGAAAAAGATAACAATACATCGAAAGACCGGGGCTGTCTTTGATCGACAACTCCAGTCTTTATTAGAATTCATTACCTCTTAATATTTAGCGTTCATTAGAAATATAAATCCATAGGCATGACAATCCACTTCAACGAATAGATCTTCTTGCTGATGACTTTGATTATAAAAAGCAACTCCCAATTCATCTAGTCGGCTAGAAATAACCATAACATGATTCGAATTGAAATTCTTAATTAAAACATCGAAATTTTTAACTCTTACATTTCTCGGAACGTAAACTTAATTCATTAATCGCTTTGACAACAGATATAGGACTAGTGGATAATAATCTTTATCAGGTTCTTGGGCACATCTGCTGTTATATTTAACCAAACTTTTGTCCTGCCAAATAATACAGGTGTATCAAATGGTAATTGAAAGGAAAATGGAACATTTTGTTGTTCATCTATTCTAATTTTCATTGTGTAAAATG
>CADBNU010000394.1 GCA_902796085.1 Heyndrickxia coagulans | reverse complement strand
CCCGCTACCGACATGGATATTTGCACCTTTTATTTGGGAACTTGAATCCTGGCGGAAAAATGGAACCATCATTCTCATTCAAAATGAAGGAAAGGAAATTTCGGAAGAAGACTTAGATAATGTATTCGAACCCTTTGTCCAACTTGAAGAAGCCAGAGGGCAAGGCGGGACTTCGGGGCTCGGGTTAAGTATTGCAAAGATGATTATGGAACAACATGGAGGAAAAATAAAATTATGGTCACATCCAAACTATGGTACACTCGCGGCATGTTGGTTAAAGGAAGGGTGAATTATAAATGAATTTACAAAAAATAATTCTCATTTTGTTTGTAAGTGTTGGAATTTTACTAACAGGCTGTTCGGAGGAATCCACTTTGCGAACAGATGAAATCATTGAGAAAGTACTAGCGGAAGATCAAAATCTTCAATCGTATTATGCAGAAGCCGAACTAAAAACATATGAAAATAACGAACTAATTGAGCATAGTATTATGGAAGAAAAGAGAAGTGGAGAAAAGGTAAAAGTGATTATGAAAAACGTACAGACAGGTGGGGAAGAAATTTTAATAAATGATGGTAAAACGATGACTGCTTATGACAAAATAGAAAATAAGGCAATGATTGTAAATGATATAGAAACTTTGGAAATACCGAATCGAAGTCCTAAAGAAAATGTTATTACCTTATTAGAAAATTTAAAAGGGAGTCATGAATATGAGTATCTTGGTGAAGAAAAAGTGAATGATTTCCATACGCACCACATAAAACTAAAGGCAAAGGAGAAAAACTCATTATATGGAGAAATAGAGCTTTGGATTGATAAAAAAACATGGTTTATAGTAAAAAGTATTAATACAAGTGGAAGTATTCGCGTGGAGAGTGTATATTCAGTCATTGATACGACACCAAAATTTTCCGACAATACATTTATCATATCTTTACCAGACGATGTAAAAATTATGAATCTAGAAGCTGAATTAAATGAAACGGAAGGAACAATTGAAGAAGCCGAGGAAAAATTAGGTCAGTCATTTCTAGTATTGAATGAGGAAAATGTAAAATTAGATAAAGTTGATATTACCAAAAGGGGTGGAGACATCAATCAATCTGAAATTACTCTCACGTATATATATGAAGATGACATTTCAGAAATCAGTCTTTCTATATTTCCAACGCCTGAAGAAGACGAGTATGCAATCAATCATAATATGAAGATTCGTGGTCAAAATGCGGAATATATGAAAGAAATTAATGCATATACTTGGGATGAAGAAGGTCTTCGATACACTCTTATTATTGAGGAAATCGGCTCCACTTTTTCTGAGGAAAAAGTTATTAAATTAACAGAAGGAATGGTGAAAAGTTCATAGGTATGGAAACGTAAGGGCGGATATCAAGTCCATTTTTTTCAAGTAGAAATATAGCCACTTCCTTTTTTAGAAAACCACAAAAATTGAATGATCAATATTTGTGGTTTTTCTTTTTTGTAAAAAGCGCTGCTATTTGCGGAGTCTAATTTGTCAGTCCTTTTTATAAAATCTTAAAAAACATGAAACTTTTTCATTTGTAAATACGTTAAAATATTATCAGTTGTTGATAAAAGGGGAGGAATAAGATTGAGTATTTTAACAAGATTTAAAGATATTATGGCTAGCAATATACATTCGTTATTGGATAAGGCGGAAAATCCAGAAAAAATGATTGACCAGTATCTTCGAAATCTAAATCGTGATTTAGGGAAAGTGAAGTCCGAAACCGCTTCGGTTATGGCTGAAGAACGACGGACAAAACGTGAATTAGATGAATGTCGACAGGATATACAAAAAATGGAAAACTATGCTATTAAGGCACTTGAAGCAGGTAATGAAGGAGACGCTAGGAAATTCCTCGAGCGGAAAAATCAATTAACGGCAAAGGAAACCCAACTTCAACAAATGTATGATATCGCAGCAAATAATGCTTCACAAATGCGACAAATGCACGATAAACTTGTATCCGATATTGCTGAATTAGAATCGAAACGAAAAATGTTAAAAGCAAAATGGGCTGTTGCAAAAACAAAAGAAAGAATGAATAAAATTGGTGATTCTACTGAAGACGCGAAAAGTTCCCTTTCTGCTTTTAATCGTATGGAGGATAAAATTAACACTGCCTTAGATCAAGCCAATGCAATGGCCGAATTGAATGCAGAACCAAAAGACGATGTTGAAGATTTAATGAGCAAATATGATAGCAACCCATCTAGTTCAAGTGTTGATGCTGAATTAGAAGCTTTAAAAGCGCGGTTAGATAAAAAAGACTAGAATTTTTGGAGCTGCCTTTCTCATAAAGGCAGCTCCATTCGAGAAATAAAATGCAAGTTATAGCGTAATTGGAGGTGACAGGTTGCGTGGTCATCCATTATAAATGTCCAAACTGTGGTAATGACATGGCCTATGACAGTGAGTCTGGAACATTATTATGTGAGGCTTGTGGTACGAAAGAAACGATTGAAACGCTACCAGAAGAAAACATTACAACTACTTTTTCTGAGGAAGAAGCGAGAGAATATAATTGTGAAAATTGTGGTGCCGTCCTTTTAACCGATGCCGACACAGTGGCGACAAAGTGCAGTTTTTGCGGGGCAGGTGTTGTCCTTTCTGACCGTGTTTCGGGAACATTAGCACCGAGTTTAGTGATTCCTTTCACTATTAGTAAAGATGAGGCCGTTCAAGCATTTAAAAAATGGTGTCGAAACGGATTGCTCACACCAAAAGGTTTCATGAGTGCTGATAGGGTAAAAAGTATTACCGGTATGTATGTACCGTTCTGGTTATATGACATAAATAGCCGAGTAAAGGTTTCTGGTACAGCAACAAAGGTAAGGACATATTCCCATGGGGATTATATTTATACGGAAACAAAGTACTATGATATTTTTCGTGATATAAACCTTGATTATCTGAAAGTTCCTGTAGATGCTTCAGCAAAGATGAATGATGAGTTAATGGACAAATTAGAGCCCTTCCCATACGATCAATTAAAAGAATTTAAAACACCTTATTTAGCAGGGTTTATTGCTGAAAAATACAATTACACCGACCAAGAATTATTGCCTCGAGTAAACGAGAAAATTGATAGTTTTATAGAAGATTATATTCGTTCAACGGTTAGAGAGTATCAAACAGTGAATTACCGGTATAAAGATATCGATACGAAAAAGTTGAAAAGCTATTATGTTTTATTACCAGTTTGGATGGTTGTTTATGACTACGAAAAATCAGAATATACATTTGCGATGAATGGAAACACAGGGAAAGTCGTTGGAAAACCACCAATTAGTTGGGGAAAGGTTGCCAGTTGGTTTGGTGGCGTATCGGTGGCATCATTGTTTGTCTTTCGTATTATAACCCTCATTATGGGGGGTGGCTTTTTATAAAAATGAAAAAAGTTTACATTTATTTCATGGCAATCATTATGTTTACTTTTATTTGCTTTATTCCTTTTTTTGAACAGGTCAAAGCTATTGACCGTAAAGTATATGATGAAGCAGGTATTCTCAGTCATCGTGAAGTTGCTGAACTAGAATCGTTAGCGACAGAGCTAGGTGAAAAGTGGGATACGGACTTTCTCATATTAACGACGAATGAAACGAACGGTCTATATATAAAAGATTATATGGCTAATTTTTATGATGAAAAAATTGATGAACAAGGATTATCAAAATGGAATGCCACTATATTATCTCTAGATATGAAACATCGTGATGTTTATTTGTCAGCCTTTTATAAAGGAAAACTATATATCGATGAAAAACGTATCGATCAAATATTAGATGAGGTTACGCCCTATTTATCAAACGGAAATTATTATGAAGCTTTTAGAGAATATCTTTATCAAGTAAATGACTATATGGGGCGTGAGCCTGCAAAATGGTATTTACAGTGGTGGTTTCAAATACTTGTATCATTAGGAATTGGTGCGATTGTTGTCGTCGGATTAGCCTTAAATGTAGGTGGGCGTGTCACCGTTACGTCACGAACATACTTAGATACGAAGAAATCACGGGTTCTACAGGAAAAAGATCGATATATTCGTACAGTAGTCACAAAACAAAAGAAACCGTCACAAAAAAGTAGTGGCAGTGGCGGCGGTACAACTCCGGGTGGACATTCCTTTAGTGGTGGAGGTCGCAAGTTTTAATTGTTAAAGATTTACGATATGGGATCAATTTTCAAATGTTGAGTACTCAATTATGATAGAAAGGAACGAAAGTGATGGCGTTTTTTAAAAACCAATTTGCAAATGTTGTAGAATGGGAAGAATTTCGCGATGATATGATTTTTTGGAAATGGGCAAATAAAGAAATTAAAAAAGGAAGTAAATTAGTTATTCGTCCTGGCCAAGATGCCATTTTTATAAATAATGGGAAAATTGAAGGGATATTTACCGATGAAGGAGAGTATAAAATCGAATCGGAAATTATTCCATTTCTGTCAACTTTGAAAGGATTCAAATTCGGTTTTAATAGTGGAATGCGTGTTGAAGTATTATTCGTGAATACGAAAGAATTTACTGTCAAATGGGGTACAAAAAATCCGATTAATATTCCTACCCTTGGAATGCCTGGCGGAATGCCGATTCGGGCAAATGGTACTTTTCAATTTAAAGTAAATGACTATATTGCCTTAATTGATAAAGTGGCAGGGGTGCGTAGTAGTTATTTAGTTGAAGATGTAAAAATCAGGATTACAGCCATTTTAGATCAATTGTTAATGAAGTGGATAACTAAAGAAGGAAAAGATATGTTTAACTTGCAAGCGAATGCTTACGAAATTGCGAAAGGAATTCGCGAAGATTTAGATATGCAAGTAATGGACGATGGATTTACGATTACTCGATTTAATATTATGAGCTTCAACTATCCGAAAGAAATCCAAGATATGGTTACGAAAAATGCTTCCTTTGGTATGGTCGGCGATATGAATAAATATAAGCAAGTTTCTATCATAGATGGAATGTCGAGTGGGAAAATGCAAGGAAGTGGTGCAGCATCGGATATGACCAGTGCCATGTTGGGAATGCAAATGGCGAAAGAAATGATGAAAGATATGGATGAAAAAGAAAACGATCCATCATCAAAGGTTGCATCAAGTCAGCCACAACAAACAGAAGGTACGAAAAAACCAAACTTTTGTCCGAACTGCGGTGAAAAAAATACGGGTTCCAACTTCTGCCCAAACTGCGGTCAAAAATTATAACAAAAAGAGCGTTCAAGCGCTCTTTTTTGCTATGTAAATTTACAAAAT
Source organism: Heyndrickxia coagulans (assembly GCA_902796085.1). Classification (GTDB taxonomy): domain Bacteria; phylum Bacillota; class Bacilli; order Bacillales; family Caldibacillaceae; genus Pallidibacillus; species Pallidibacillus thermolactis. The sequence goes on along the minus strand of CADBNU010000394.1, from coordinate 1,526 downwards.
TTAACATATACTTCCGATTGCATTCATATTCAAATAGGATGAAACATGATAAATAAATACAAGCGAGCATTTTATGGAGATGATAAAAATATAATTGATAAAATAATCGATGGGATAACTTATTTTTTACATCACACGAGTTACGGTACAGCATCTAAAGTAAGGAAGTATTTTTGCGAATAATAATTTTATTGTTATATGTGTCAAAGTTAAGTTCAATTGCTTTTGGAATCAACGATGATCGTAAAGGGAAATAGAAAAAAGGAGTTTATTAAGATGCGAAAAGTATTAATGAGAATGTTGGAAGAGCGAGAAGACGAAATGATAAAAATAAGACGGCACCTTCATGAATATCCAGAACTCTCTTTTAAAGAAGAAAAAACGGCAAAGTTTATAACTGATTTTTATCAAGGAAAAGATGTTGAAATTGAAACGAATGTAGGAAACGGTTATGGAATAATAGTTACAATTAAAGGTAGGGGAGAGGGAAAAACCATTGGCTTACGGGCAGATTTTGATGCCCTGCCAATTACAGAAGAAGTAGATGTTCCGTATAAGTCGAAAAATGAAGGGGTCATGCATGCATGTGGTCATGATGCCCATACTGCCTATTTGATGGTATTAGCAGATTGTTTAATACAATTGAAGGATCGGTTTAATGGGACAATCAAAATCATTCATCAGCACGCGGAGGAAGAACCACCAGGAGGTGCAAAAAGTATAGTCGAGTCAGGAAAATTAGATGATTTGGATGTCATTTTTGGTATTCACGTTTTGCCAATGGCCCATGCAGGAACTGTCGGCTATCATAGTGGTTATTCTTTTAACGGTCGGACATATTTTCGATTAAAAGTTCAAGGGAAAGGTGGCCATGGGTCATCTCCTCATACTGCTAATGATGCCATCGTAGCCGGTGCTTATTTTGTAACAGCTGTACAAACGGTTGTTAGTCGACGGGTCAATCCAGTCTCCGCAGGTGTAGTTACGATCGGTTCCTTTGATGGGAAAGGCAGTTTTAACGTTATTAAAGATAATATTGAAATTGAAGGTGATATTCGTTATTCGGACAAGGATACCGAAAAAGTGATTAGTAGAGAAGTTCACCAAATGGTTAAGGGAATTGAGGAATTATTTCAAGTTAAATGTGAATTAGACTATGTCTCTGATTATCCACCGTTGTATAACGATCCTGAATTGACAAAGTTTGTAGCTGAAACATTAGAACAATATAAAGATCATACGATAAAAGAGGTAATCGAATTCCCGAGAATGTCACCGTCTGATGATTTTGCTTATTATCTAGAAAAAATACCAGGTTCTTATTTCTTTATTGGTTGCACGCCAAAAGGGGTTGAGCAACCTTACTTCAACCATCATCCGAAATTTGAAATTGACGAAGATTGTCTTCTAGTTGCAGCAAAAGCGGCCGGAAATGGTGTTGTACGCTATTTGAGTGAATACGTTTAAGATAAGCTCCTTCTTTATAGTGGGGCTTTTTTATATGGTCACTAGTCCTCTTTAAGTTT
>CADBNU010000393.1 GCA_902796085.1 Heyndrickxia coagulans | reverse complement strand
GCAGATGAACGCAGAAAATCCGATTGGGTAGAGAAAAAAGTGTTTTCATCAGGTAGATGAACGCAGAAAAACCGGTCGGGTAGGGAAAAAAGTGTTTTCATCAGGCAGATGAACGCAGAAAAACCGGTCGGGTAGGGAAAAAAGTGTTTTCATCACGTAGATGAACGCAGAAAAACCGATTAGTTAGAGAAAAAAGTGATTTCATCGGGCAGATGAACGCAGAAAATCTGATGGGGTAGAGAAAAAAGTGATTTCATCAGGTAGATGAACGCAGAAAAACCGATTGGGTAGGGAAAAAAGTGATTTCATCAGGTAGATGAACGCAGAAAATCCGATTAGGTAGAGAAAAAAGTGATTTCATCAGGCAGATGAACGCAGAAAAACCGATCGGGTAGAGAAAAAAGTGATTTCATCGAGCAGATGAACGCAGAAAAACCGATTGGGTAGGGAAAAAAGTGATTTCATCGAGCAGATGAACGCAGAAAATCCGATTGGGTAGAGAAAAAAGTGTTTTCATCAGGTAGATGAACGCAGAAAAACCGGTCGGGTAGAGAAAAAAGTGATTTCATCAGGTAGCTGAACACAGAAAAACCGGTTATCCAAAGTAGTAAATGGTTCTACTTCGTTCTAGATATTTGATAAACTAATAGAACAAAAATAGGAAAGGGAGTGTTTACCGAATGTCGATTTATGCTTACTCCGCTAAAACAATCAAAGGTGAAGAAATTAGTCTTGGAGAATTTAAAGAAAAAGTGTTGTTAATTGTAAATACAGCCAGTAAGTGTGGTTTTACACCGCAATATAAAGAATTACAGCAATTGTATGATGAGTATTATCCTCGTGGTTTTGAAGTGCTTGGTTTTCCTTGTAACCAATTTGGCAGTCAGGAACCTGGAACAGAAGATGAGATTGCTGCTTTTTGTGAAAGGAATTACGGGGTAACTTTTCCGATGTTTGCGAAAGTCGATGTTAATGGTGAAAATACTCATCCGTTATTCAAATATCTAAAAAGTCAGGCAAAAGGTGTTTTAGGTAGTGAAGCAATTAAGTGGAATTTTACGAAGTTTCTCGTTGATCGAAACGGACAGGTTGTTGGTCGTTTCGCATCAAATGTTTCGCCTTTGAAGCTAAAAGAAGAGATTGAAAAACTTTTAGTCGTTTAATGCACCGAGGGCTGTCCATAAAGGAAAACCGAGTAGATTTTCTGTTCCATTGGCGTCCGTGCACTCAGTGGCTAAGCCTCAGACTTCACAACGAGGACGCACATTGACGCATGTCTATAAGCTCGTGTGTTGGCACTTATGCTCCGCACAAATGGACAAAAGCTAAACAAGTAGGAAAGTTACCGCCTTTTTTCAAAATCTACTATTTTTGTCCTTATAGGACAGCACCTTTCATTTTTATTAAAAATTACATTGTTCGACTGTGACCGGTCATACCAAAGTAAATATGGTAGTGACTGGAACATTTCGGATTAAACAAAGCATGGCAATAAATACATTTATCATTGTTTAAGTATTCATTTATCGTCAGTTCTTTTTTACAGATGCCACAAAGGATGGCAAGTTCCTCATATTCTTCCTTTTTCCAAGATTGAATGGGGTGGTCCTCGCATTCCACATGACATTTATAACACGGATAATATTTATTGCAACACTTAAATTTAATAGAAATAATATCCTTCTTACTGTGATAGTGCTGACATCTTCCAGCTTTATCAATTGTATAACCGTAAATTTTCATTTCCTCATCCCCTTTTTCAACTTCGAAACATCATTAGACAAAAATGGAATTATTTCCATGGATTATATCATACTGATTGCAAGTTACAGAAAGTTTTTCAATTAAAATCCTATTTTCTTCTTAAATGTCCATGAATAGAGCCAGTTCATGCTTGTCACTGGAAAAAAATTCCTTTCTACCCCATGCTAGCCGTTCCATTATATTTGAAAATTTCATAGTTTATTACAAAGGAGGGAGGAATTATGTTTGAAATCTATGATGTTGCGATTATTCCATTAATTGCTGGGATTACAGAAATCTTTAAAAAGATTGGCTTACCAGCCAAGTACTCTCCAATTGTCGCTATTTTTTTAGGAATTATAATAACATTGGTTTATGTAGATGTGACACCGAAAGAAGGAGTTTTAGTCGGTATTATGCTCGGATTATCGGCCAGCGGATTTTATAGTGGAACGAAAAATTTGGTTGAGAAGCGATCGAAAATTGAATAAAACGAGCCTGAACAAGGTTGAACCCATCAACCGAGAATGATGGGTCTATTTTTTAAAATATTTCCAGCATTATCCGTAATGATATTATTCAGTTACTAATGAGTTGTGCACTGCTTCCTTCCATTTTTTTTCTTTTATTTTTATGTTAACCGAAATACATAATCTTGCAGTCAGATTTAACACTCACATTTGATTAGAATAGACAAAAGCTGAGTAAGCTAGCTGGTAAAATTATAATTGGGATTTTCATTCATTTAATCTAATGACAGGTAAAGGATCTATAAAGCGATTGCGTTATATTCAAATTGAAAATTTTCTATATTACTCAAAATTTTTACCGCTGTGTCAACATTATTTGGCTAAGGGGTAATGGCTTCGTCATTTATAAAAATAATCCAATCAAAAAGAGTCCTCGATACAATAATCAGGACTCCTTGTAACATTTGCTTATTTAACATGGATTGAATTTAGTTCACCGTGGGGATGCGATTCTTTGATGAGTTTTTTATATTCTTGTTCAAGTTCAAATAAAGATAATTCATATAAATGTCGACCGTCTTTTTTATAGATGTTATAAGCAATTAATTTATTAATTAATTTATTTTTTCTTTCTGCTATTGTTTTTCGATTTTGGTGTGTCAATTCCATCACTCCTTAAAAAACCTCTCCTTGAAAAATAAGAAGAGGTTCAATCACCTCAACTTATCTTTCAAGTGAAATACTTGTTGGATTTAGCACAGTGTTCATACACAGAACCTGTTGCTGAAGATTCATCGGGCCAATTCCCTCCACTTCTCTGGATAAGTTGATTTTCTTCGTTTTGGTTGTTTATATTATATGCCATTATTCCGATAAGTCAACTTGGAAATACACGCTTAACGTTTATTGTCATTTAATCTCCGTGCTTCTTCTGGACTTGACAATTTCGTTGCTCCATCATTTTCAAGGGATGGGTCCCTGTCTGAAGCTACATGACCACTTTTTCTAAGTTTCGTTTCCTGGCGATCTTTTGACATTTTCTGCACCTCCCACATATAACTTTTAACGAAATTCCACAGATTATACATTTCTTTCCATTTTTTTAAGAGATACAGTGGTCTATGTAGTTTCCTTTACCTTTTACAATTTGTAAACCTTCCTGTTGTAACACGCACCAAATTTTGTGATCTAAGGAGAAGTGAGAACGACTTTGATGCTGAGCAAGTTCTTGTTCTGAAATCGTTAATTCATATGAAGTTTCCCCTTTTTGTACAATGAGTACGTAGTCTTTTAATTTTAGTAAAAGTACGTGATATGTTGAATCCCATTCTTGTAATTGTTTCTCGATAGTATCGGCAACTTTCATGAAAAACGTTTCTCCGGTCATGTTTTTCGACATATACCCTCTTATAAAACCACTTACGTTCATTTCGTTTCACTCCTATATTTGTTTTGAAACGAACGAAAAAAAGCTCTTCATTGCAGGATGCAACAAAGAGCGTTCAGCCGTTCGTTATCATCCAAAGCAATGCTTTGCTGGTTGGAGCACCTTACCTGAAAGGGCAGGTTGCTGTGAAGTCATCGAGCCAGGTCTCTCATTCACTCTTGATAACCATATTCAGTTGCTTCTAGTTTATCATAAATTTTACTTTACGTAAAGGCGTTGAATGAAAATTTATAAAAATAAAAAAGCCTATCCAATTGTATATGTTGCAAAATATTAGCCAACCTATTTTTGAACAAATAGATAGGGTGAGGTTTCAGCATGCGAAAATTGAACTATTTTATAACTATTGCGTTGTTGATAGGGCTTGTTGGTTGT
>CADBNU010000392.1 GCA_902796085.1 Heyndrickxia coagulans | reverse complement strand
TTTATAAACGATCTATCTTTATATGATAGTATATTTTGATTTTTAATTAAACTGTTTTGGAAATTTTCAAAAAATATTTATTTAAACTCTACTTTTCTTAAACCTTTATGATCGAGAATATCTTGTATACCTTCTTCACAAACGCCAAATGAGCGCCAAGAGCAGGTTTGGCAAATATGCTGTATATCTTTTGGTACGACAAACCTGCGGATTCGTTCTTCAATTTCTTTCCATTGTACGTCTTGCCCAATTTTCAACCTTAATTTTTCTAAAATTTCATGGTCACGTTTGTAAATATGTTGATCTTCACAATGATATTTACTCGAGTTTGGGTATTTTTCACATAATTGATCTGGACCATCAACAATTTCAATCCACGTGTTGGGGTTTTCACGTATGTTTCGATGCATATAGGTCATATTTTCAATATATTCTTTTGAATAACCCATTCCACGAAATCCGACAAGACAAAAGAGATGATGTCCGCGTAATTGATACATTTTATCCCCCCTAGACCATAATGTTAACGTGAAAATTATCAGGTTTACTAAAATATAGCATATCAAATTGCATCTGCTTTGTGCAGTCATTTTTACGATTACTTCTTCCGAATATAAAGTAAAAGTAAGGAATAAACATATTTTGAAAGGGGTTTCATTATCAAGTAAACAGTTTCGTTTTGAAAAATAAATTTAATGGAGGAGAAATGATGTCTCAAGATGATAAATTATTTGATACTTCTGTTGTTCATGATGGATATGATGCGAAAGGAATGTTAGGCAGTTTATCGGTACCTATTTTTCAAACATCAACATATGCTTTTGAAACAGCTGAACAAGGGGAAAGGAGATTTTCTGGAAAAGAAAATGGGTATATTTATACACGTTTAGGTAATCCGACCGTCAGTGTTTTAGAGGAGCGGATTGCAGCTTTAGAAGGGGGAGAAAAAGGACTGGCTTTTAGTTCTGGTATGGCTGCAATTGCAAGTATATTAATTGCACTTACAAAAACGGGGGATCATATCATATGTTCTGCAGGATTATATGGGGGTACATTTAGTCTGTTCAATTTGTTGAAAGAAAAATATAAAATTCAGTTCGATATTTCAACAATGGAAACGAGAGAACAAATTGAATCATTAATTCGTCCAGAGACAAGATGTATATACGTGGAGACCCCGATTAATCCAACGATGAAACTAATTGATTTACAAATGGTTGCCGAAGTTAGCAGTAAACATCAATTACCTGTTATAGTTGATAATACATTTGCTACACCGTATTTACAGCGACCGCTAGAGTTGGGATGCGATGTCGTTATTCATAGTGCGACAAAATATATTGGCGGTCATGGTGATGTAATTGCTGGACTTGTTGTCGGAAAAGCGGAATTTTTAAATCAAGTAACAATGACCACATTAAAAGATATTGGTGGCGTTTTATCTCCGTTTGATGCTTGGTTATTATTAAGGGGGTTAAGAACATTACCTGTTCGAATGGAGCGGCATTCACAAAATGCGGAGAAAATATTTTCACTGTTAAAAGATCATCCAAAAGTCGCTGCCGTTTATTATCCTGGTGATCCGGAAGCATTTCAATATGAAATTTTCAAAAAGCAAATGTCCCTTGGTGGCGGGATGATTTCTTTTGAAATTGAGGGTACAAAAGAAGATGCCCAACATTTTTTAAATTTGTTAAAATTAATTAAAATAGCAGTAAGCCTGGGAGACACAGAAACGTTAATTGAACATCCTGCAACGATGACCCATGGATTGCTTTCTCAAGAAGAAAGAGACGCGGTTGGAATTCGCGATCAATTGATTCGCCTCTCAGTAGGTTTAGAACATTGGAAAGATATTTGGGCAGACTTAAAACAGGCATTGGATCAATTATAAAGTGCATATTTTCATCTTGTTATATTTTATCTGAAATATATTTTAAAAAAATAATAGAAAAAGATGTTGACGACGAATATTAACTATGTTAATATAACATTCGTCGGTTGTTCAAACACGTTACACCATAAATTTCCAGTTTTTTATGGAGGGGTAGCGAAGTGGCTAAACGCGGCGGACTGTAAATCCGCTCCCTCTGGGTTCGGCGGTTCGAATCCGTCCCCCTCCACCATTTTGTTATGGCGATCGTGGCGAAGTGGTTAACGCATCGGATTGTGGCTCCGACATTCGTGGGTTCGATTCCCATCGATCGCCCCATAAATATATGAATTTGCGCCCGTAGCTCAATTGGATAGAGCGTTTGACTACGGATCAAAAGGTTAGGGGTTCGACTCCTCTCGGGCGCGCTTTCGT
>CADBNU010000391.1 GCA_902796085.1 Heyndrickxia coagulans | reverse complement strand
ATGGTTTCTTTTATATAGAGAGTTGCACAACTATAGAAAATTATACTTACTGATATGGACTTACGGCCAGTATTTTTATAGTTTTAAGTGGAGCTTGATCGAACGGATTGAATTTGTAATAATAACAAAAAAGATTGCGGAAAAAGGAGTGGTATCATGTCTCAATCAGATTTAACTGTCGAATGTCAAGAGGATTGCGGAAATGCACCGAAAAAGCTGCTTCTTAAGGATTTTACGATCGCGCTTGCCAAAAAAGACATTCATTTTTGTATAAACTGTATTCATGATGAGATTGTTTGGGAGATTGTTGGCAAAAAACACATTAAGGGAATAAAAGAATACGAACAAACTTTAAACCAATTAAAAGAATCTTCAATTACACACTTATTGATTCATAATATCATTACCCACGGCAATACAGCTTCCTTAAACGGGACCTTTATTTTAAAAAATAAAGATCGAATCGATTTTTGTGATGTATATAACTTTGCAGGGTTTGGAAAAAAAGCAAAAATAAAAAAAATCACATCCTACGTTATTAAGACATCTTAAATCAAATTTTTGGGAGGTTTATTCTTTCATTGGACTCCGTTCTTCTAATTTAAATTTCAATGATATCAAATAAGAAAGGAGATCACATAAAAGAAAATGGGTGTTAGATAACCCTTGTTTTCCTTATCCTTGACATGATTAAATATATGTAATCGATATAATATTTCCCTTTTGTTTTGGCTCCTATTAGCAAGCACAAAATAAATTAATTAATAAGGGGGTATATGTATGTCCAACAAAAAAACGATTATGAAAATATGTCAATTGAGGAACTTATGTCTGAATTAAGCAAAGTTCACAAACGCACCAAATTTAAAGTGAAAAAAGCGAATATTAATGAACATGGTCATATTATTCTCGATCCCGAAAATAAAAATGATCAGGAATGGTATGAAAATGATAAGGATTATGATGTCTTAAGATCGCAAGTAGAGAAAAATTGACATAGACAACGACAGACATAGTGTTATACAGTTTATGAAAAAATAAACTTTAAATCTTTAAGGATGGGGATGGGAAATCGTTTAGTGACAAGAATTACAGCGTTCTCGAATTTAGTAAACGCGCAACGTGATTTTAGGAACAAACATCTCTATATCTAAAATCATCATTGTTTAGTTATTATTATAAGGCTGGAACACAAGTTTCTTTTGCTGATTTTTGGGTTGAATGCTTTCCCTCTAGATCTAATTCCATTTGTATGTTAATTATCACCTAGCCTCTGTTAATGATTTATCTTATATTACTCTTTTCTTCTTCAATCAATATATTCTCGTTAAACCACTTTTTTAACTCTTCTTTAGGTTGTCCGCCAATATACGAGAAGATTCTTGGCCATTTTTGAAATCATTCCATCCTTGTTCAGACTTTTAAACCTTTTAATTGTTTTAAAACAATACCTAACTCTTCAGCAAGTTATCCAAGTCATACCACCCTTTGATTTGGGCTTGTTAACGGAAGCTTTTTATAGCTTCCGTTTTTTTGTGGCATGTGTTAATCACCCTTGTATTCCTTCTTTATTTCTGTATGTCATCAACATACTGGATAACCTGTTTACTTTTCCTACTCCTTTCACCTGCAACGAGAATGGCTGAATATAAAACAAAAACAATCCCTAACACTTGCCAACCAAATAAATGATCTTCCAAAAATAGGACACCTGTTACAACAGCTACAATAGGTTCGATAGTTGCTAAAATCGATGCTTTACTAGTTTCTAAGTATTTTAATCCAGTAGTATACAAAACATACGCAGCAAATGTTGCAACTAGTGCTAACAATAATGACCAAATCCAAACATCTAGATGAATAAATAGATTGGCTTTTTTTGGTAAGTCACTTGTCAACAACATAAAAACACTTGTATATAAAAATGTGAAAGTTGTGATCGTTAGAGATGAATATCGTTTCGTTAACGGTTTACTAAGAATGCTGTAAAGTGCATAACAAAATCCCGATAATATCCCAATTAAAACGACAGTTATGGATATACTCGTTTGATTGAAAGGCAGTAAACCAACAACAAAAGCACAACCTATAATGGCAAAAAAGAGTGCCGTACCCTTCCTCATTGTTAAAGGTTCTTTAAAAAAGATTCGAGCTAAAATCGTTACAAATAATGGACCTGTATATAAAAGCGTTACAGCAATCGATAAATTCGAACGTGAAAATGTTTCAAAATAGAAGTAATTAAAAAGTGCCATACTTAAAATTCCAGTTCCTGCAAAAAAAAGATGATCTTTTAATCTCGTTCGTAACTGTTCACGTTGGAATAAGATCATGAATAAAATTAAAAAAGCAAATGTAAAAATTCCGCGAATAGCAACGACATCCCATGCCGTAAAACCTCGCTCATATAACGGAGCAACAAAGAGTCCGATTAACCCCCAACATGAAGCACCAAGGACAGTAAATATATAATATTTAAATCGCTTAATTTTTTTCCCTCCTAATCTTCCAGTACAACACTCCCTAATCGAAATATATTTGACAGTTAGCTTCAAAATCCTTCAAATGAAAACAAAGATCCGAAACTATTTTACTTAAATAAGATGAGTTTTTTGATAAAATATTTGAATATAAATAATTTTTAAAAAACAAAGGGTGATATCTTGAGAAAACAAAAGAGATTTATCCAGCGTAAAGCATTTCTATGGGTATTAATATTTACCATCACTTTAATTTGGGGTTATGCTTGGGTAATGATGAAAGCATCCTTAAATTTCATGGGACCTTTTACATATTCCTCGTTTCGTTTTGGAACTGGAACAATTACTATGTTTATCATCCTTTTTGTATTTAAAATTGGTTTCCCTGATAAAAAATATTGGAAACATTTATTTATCAATGGTCTTTTACAAACGGCTGCCGTTTTTTTACTGGTTATGTTTGCTATGAAATTTGTGGATGCCGGGAAATCTTCTGTTCTTCTCTATTCAATGCCAATTTGGAGCAGTTTTTTGGCGGTAAAGTTTTTAGGAGAAAAATTAAATTTGCCAAAATTCGTAGGGCTTCTACTCGGATTGATTGGATTAATATTCATTGTCGGTTGGGACCTGTTCATGATAAGTGACCTAAATGTCATTATTGGTGAATTGCTTATTATCAGTGCGGCTATTTGTTGGGCATTTGCCAATATTTATTATCGAATACATTTAATAGAACTCCCTCAAATCCAAGTATCTACTATTCAAATGTTCTTTGGGACGGTGATCATCATTTTGTTCACTATTCAAAACGAATGGGGAGAACCGATCATTTTTAACTTGGAAAGTATTTATTATATTCTTTTCACAGGTATCTTTGCATCTGCCCTTTGCTTTACCGTTTGGTTTATCATTATAAGTAAAATTGATATAGCTACTGCAACCATCTCAACATTGCTCGTTCCTGTGTTTGGTTTGTTATTTTCAAGTTTACTCCTAGGTGAAAAATTAACACCCGGCATTTTAAGTGGTTCCTTACTCATCATAACAGGCATTATAATTGCTACCAAAAAGAAAAGGTCAATAAAAAAGCGATTAGAAGACACTGCAAACAGCGAATCTCCTAAATTATAAATACATAGGTACATACTTTGTATAGCCTCTTAAACGAATAATCATGGGCCATCCTCTAGTCCAATGATGACCTTGGATTGCCCCTAAAGTTTAAAACAAAAAGAAACCGATTGTAATCGGAATAAAGCTAAATAATAAAATCATGACACAATATCCCATAATATCACGAATATGTAACCCAGCAATAGCTAAAACTGGCAACGCCCAAAATGGTTGAATCATATTGGTCCAAGCATCTCCCCATGCTACTCCCATTGCAGTTTTTGCTAAATCAGCATCAAGTGACATCGCAGCTTCAATCATAATCGGTCCTTGAACAGCCCATTGGCCGCCACCGGATGGTACAAACACATTAATGAAGCCACCACTCAAAAAGGAAAAAAATGGTAGTGTATATTCATTAGCAAAGGTTAAAAACCATAAAGCAATTTGTTCAGAAAGACCTGATAAAGTAACCATCCCCATAATCCCTGCATAAAACGGAAATTGAATAATAATGCCAACTGCGTTTTTTACACCATTTGATACTGTTTCTAAAAATTTTTTTGGAGTTTTATGAAGAATAATTCCAAAGAATAAAATAGTAAAGTTTACAATATTAATATTTAAATCAAATCCATTAAGAATAAAATAATAACCGATAAAGACCAATCCCATAATTCCGATTAACATTGAAACGATTACACTGTATTCAAGTTTTTCTGCAGGCGTGGTAGGTGCTGTTTCTTCTAGCGTAGCAACTGACTCATCTGGGATCACCCAACGTGAACGATCGAGGTCCATTGTATTGGTAGTTTTCATCAAATACCGATTAAAAATTGGTAATGTAAGGACTAAAGTTAGAACAATAAAAATATTTGTTGGACTGAAGAGAGTTTCTGTAATAGGAATGACTCCCATCTCTTCTTCTAAAAAGTGTCCCGGTGTTGCTACAGTTAAGGGAATCGAACCGGAAAATCCACCATGCCAAACTAACATTCCACTATATGCTCCCGCCACAAGTATTCGAAAATCAGCGGCTGGTACTTGCCTCGCAACATGCACAGCAAATAAGGCTCCTACTACTAATCCAAATCCATAGTTGATTAAACAGGCAATAGTGGCTACAAAAGTAACAAGCATAACAGCTTGTGCTGGTGTTTTTGCTAGTCTACTAATTCTAGCCAGAAAGTTCTTAATCACAGGTGCATTCGCTAAAACATATCCTGTAATGACAACAAGTGCCATTTGCATCGTAAAGGCAAGTAAATCCCAAAAGCCTGTCCCCCAATAAGAAACCATTTCAATTGGACCACTTTCTGTAAACAAGAGCCCTAAGAAAAATACAATAATCGTTAAAAGAATAGCAAAAATAAAAGCATCTGGTAGAAACCGTTGAACAAGACGATTAAAAAATACTGTTAGCGCTTTCAAAACGCTCCACTCCTTTTTTGTATAGTTATTCTTTAAAAGAATAATATATTTTAAATAATAACACAATTAAAAATATTCATATTTATACAAATCGAAATCTTTTTTCTTTATTTCTTAAGGGATCATTACATCATATGAACGGATTATAATAATAGATTGTCATTGTACGATTAAAAATTAAAAATGATATTCCCTAGCTCGCCATTCTCAAAATCTCTTTTTTGAGCAACCGTTTTCAATATTTTTGTTAAATACATGGTTTAAACGAAGGTAATTTTTCTTTCTTGTTTTCTGTTAAGTTGGATTTCTAATGTGCCTGTGACAGACTCCATTGTAGTTTCTAATTCAATTTGGATTATATTCGAGACAGTAATTGACTTAGATTCTCCTGCCGAAGCCTTTGAGATTACTCCCCCTTCTTTCGTAAAAATATTTAACATTAATTCTCCCTCACTTTTAGTCGTAATATCTAAACTAATCGTTGCAGAATTCATTACATTCTTTTCGTTCGTCATCCATAAAATTATAGGTGTATCTTGTATAAGGAATGCAAATGGTATCTTTAATTAAATCAGCTACGATTATACCATCATAAACAGGGATTGGTATGTCAGAAAAGCCACAGAAACAATGTAAATCGACTTTTATAAATTTACCCGTACGTAAAAATTTCTGTAAAGAATGGATTCGGTCGTTTTCTAATACAAACAATGGATAAGGTAATAAAATATGAAGAATCGCTGAATGATTTTTCTCATCAACAGATTCTACTATAAAAAAGGCGATTTAAATACATGGTTGTTAACATCGCCATGAGCGTAAAATAATTTACCATTACAAGTATATAAATAAATGGGTATTGCTGATTGAAGCACGTTTGCATTTGCTATTCGTTTTAAACTTTGCTCACTCCATTTACTCATCATAAATCAATCCAGTTTGATCTATATTTTAATGTTGCTATTCCTTTTATGTAATCGAAGCCCAAAAAAGAAACGTTTACACAACTGAGAGTTTTTACTTCATACATCCTTCCATAATAATACTTAAATATGTAATTCGGGATGAATAGCATCCCGAAATTTTTTCAAAATTAAAATTTATAATTTAAAAAAAATGATATCTTTATATTAGCTGATGCAGTACCTCCAGTACCAGTCAACGAGATCGAATTAATATCGTCCATCGTTATGGATCTCGCTTCACCAGGAGCAACAACAAAACCTGCTACCGGCGTTTCATTCACCGTTAGTGAAGCTGTCGGTGCTACACCAGCAATTCCAGTATTTTCAACCATTATCGTTCCATTAATAATATATGAAGTAGTATCTTCCCATATCGTTATTTTCAACCATCATTAATCGATTTTAAATTTACGAACAGTTTGTATTAGTTCCTCTGCCAAACGAGACAACTCCTCTGCGCTTGCAGATACTTCTTTAATGGATGAGTTCGATTGTTCACT
>CADBNU010000390.1 GCA_902796085.1 Heyndrickxia coagulans | reverse complement strand
TGATTCTGTGAAGGTCGGTATCGTTGGTGCCAATGGATATAGTGGGATTGAATTAATTCGTTTACTGCAACATCACCCTTATACAGACTTAACGAAAATGATTTCTCATTCAACTAGTGGCAAAAATATCTTAGAGCTATATCCCCATTTAGAGAATTTTGTAGATATGTCTCTTGAACATATTGATATTGAAGAGATTGCGAGAGAAGTAGATTTAGTATTTTTTGCTACGCCTGCAGGTGTTACAAAAGATTTAATCCCAGACTTTTTAGAAAAAGGTGTAACATGTATTGATGTATCTGGCGATTTTCGACTAAAAAAACCTGAAGATTATAAACAATGGTATAAAAAGTCACCTGCAAATGATCAATATTTACAAGAGTCGGTTTATGGATTACCGGAATTGAACCGCCATAAAATCAAAGAAGCTAAATTAATTGCCAACCCTGGTTGTTTTCCTACAGCAACTTTACTTGGTTTAATTCCGGTATTACAACACAAAGTAATTGACCTGTATTCTATCCATATTGACGCTAAAACAGGAGTATCTGGCGCAGGTAGAAATGTGAATGTCGCCAACTTATTTACAGAAGTTAATGAAAATATAAAAGCCTATAAAGTTGGTCGCCATCAACATATTCCAGAAATAGAACAAGTTATTCGTGAAATAAGTGGCGAAGAAGCTCCAATATCATTTGTTACGCACTTAATTCCGATAAACCGAGGGATCATGAGCACAATTTATTGCGATTTAATCCATAATCTATCTATTGAGGAAATTTATCAATTATACAAAGAAATGTATAAAAATGAACCATTTATTCGTATACGTCAAGTCGGGCAATACCCAACTACAAAGGAAATTTTCGGTAGCAATTTTTGTGATATCGGTCTTTATGTTGATGAAAGGACGAATAGACTTATCATTATTTCTGTAATCGATAACTTAGTTAAAGGTGCATCTGGTCAGGCAATCCAAAATATGAATATTCTTGCGGGTTGGGAAGAAACAACGGGTTTAATGAATGTTCCTCTATACCCATAAAATTGGAGGTTAAAAGAGTATGAACAAACAATTAGTTCAAACGAAACAAGTCGTGACACTAAAAAATGGCAGTATTACAACACCGAAGGGTTATTATGCAGGTGGATTACATTGTGGAATAAAACGAAAACGTCTTGACCTTGGCTGGCTATTTTCTGAGGTTCCTGCAACAGTAGCAGCAGTGTATACAACAAACCAAATTGAAGCAGCTCCATTACTTGTGACTAAGGAAAGTATTAAAATTTCAGGGAAAATTCAAGGTGTTATTGTTAACTCCGGGATCGCAAATGCTTGTACGGGTGATGAAGGATATAAAAATGCGCTATTTATGCGGAAATTATTTGCAGATCGCATTGGAGTAGATGAACATCTTGTTGCTGTGAGTTCCACAGGTATCATTGGTGAACAGCTACCGATGCAAAAATTGGAGGACGGTATTAATCAAATTCATCATTTAGATAATGATGTGGATTGTTTTGAAAAGGCCATTTTAACGACGGACACGACACAAAAAAAGGCTTGTGTTCAATTAAAGATCGATGGAAAAACAATTACCATTGCTGGTTGTGCAAAGGGTTCAGGTATGATTCATCCGAATATGGCAACAATGTTAGGATTTATTACGACAGATGCCAACATAAGTCAAGAGGCATTAAATATTGCTTTAAAGCAATCGGTTAATCAAACGTTTAATATGATTACTGTTGATGGAGATACAAGTACTAATGATATGGTCGTATTCCTTGCTAACGGTTTAGCAGGTAATCCTAAATTAACTCAACATCATGCTGAATGGGACACTTTTCTTTCTGGTGTGTATCTAGTATGTGAATCGTTGGCAAAGCAAATTGCGAAAGACGGAGAAGGTGCAACAAAACTAATTGAAGTAAAAGTCAAGGGATGTAATACGAGTGCTGATGCAGGAAAAATTGCCAAATCAATTATTGGATCCAACCTGGTTAAAACGGCCATGTTTGGTGAGGATCCGAACTGGGGAAGAATCGTTGCCGCGATTGGGTATAGTGGTGTTCAACTTAATTCCAATTCAATTGATGTATATATCGGCGAACAACGGGTCGTAAAGAATGGATTACCTGAAACTTACTCTGAAGAAAACGTTACGACCTATTTAAAAGAAAATGAGGAAATTCAGATTATTGTAGACTTACACGATGGTAAAAGTAATGCTACAGCTTGGGGATGTGATTTAACCTATGATTATGTAAAGATTAATGCGATGTATCGGACATAAAGGGGTGTAAATGATGACCTATTTAGTCATAAAATGTGGTGGTAGTGTTTTGGACAATATTCATCCGTCTTTGTATGAAAATATCGTTAAAATTCAAAATCAAGGTATTCAACCCGTTGTTGTTCATGGTGGAGGTCCGACAATATCAAATTTACTTAATAAACTTAATATAAAGACGAAGTTTGTTGACGGGCTGCGGGTAACTGATGAAAAAGTTTTGAATATAGCCGAAATGGTACTATCTGGTTCAATGAACAAGGCTATTGTTCGAAATCTACAAATTGCTGGTGGGAAAGCAATTGGTGTGAGTGGGATTGATGGAAAACTTTTAGTAGCATCACCACTGCAAAGCAATCATAAGCTAGGTTATGTCGGAAAGGTAGATGAAGTAAATGTTGAATTTTTGCAATGTTTGATTGATTCGAAACTTATACCTGTGATTTCTCCCATTGCCATTGATGGTAAAGGACAGCGGTGGAATATAAATGCAGATATGGTAGCGGCTGCGGTTGCGAAAAAATTTAATGCAAAACTGTGTTTAATCACAAATGTTTCTGGAGTTATACAGGATGACCGTTTATTAAATGATCTGACACCGACACAAATCCAGAGATTGATAGAATGCGGGATTATTACAGGCGGAATGGTTCCGAAAGTTACAGCCGCAATCGAATGTCTTGAAGAAGGTATTGATGAGGTCGTTATTTTGAATGGCTTAGAAGAAAATGCAATTCTTTCTTATGTAAAAGGGCTACCAATTGGTACAACGATATCAAATAAAGATTTTATATCAAGTAGGTGAAAATATGGTAATGTTACAGACTAGCCATATAATGAACACATATCAGCGTTATTCTTTAAATCTTGTAAAAGGAAAAGGTGCGTATGTTTGGGATGATAAAGGTGAAAAATATTTAGATTTTACTTCTGGAATAGCGGTTTGTAATTTAGGCCATGTACCAGAAGGTGTAAAAAAAGCGGTACAAGAGCAACTAGAACAGCTTTGGCACTGTTCAAATCTTTTTTTGATTCAAAGTCAAGAAAAGTTGGCAATGAAGCTTTGCGAAAATAGTTGCTTTGATGAAGTATTTTTTTGTAACAGTGGGGCTGAAGCGAATGAAGCAGCGATAAAACTTGCAAGAAAGTATGCATTTGATCACAACAAATTGCCACATATCGTCAGTTTCAAACAATCATTTCATGGAAGGACCATGGCAACACTTTCGGCAACCGGTCAAGAAAAAATCCAGAAAGGTTTCCATCCTTTAGTATCAGGATTTTCATATTTAAACTATAACGATTATGTAAATTTAAATAAATTAATAGATATGAAACCTTGTGCGGTCATTTTAGAATTAGTCCAAGGTGAAGGTGGAGTCATTCCAGCGAAACAAGAGTGGATAGAAAAACTTACATCTATTTGTAAAAAAGAAGAGATTCTAATCATCGTTGATGAAGTACAAACGGGAATGGGGAGAACTGGAAAACTATTTGCCTATGAATATTATAATTTTGAACCGGATATGGTTACTTTAGCAAAAGGACTGGGTTCAGGATTTCCAATTGGAGCGATGCTTGCAAAAAAAGAAGTAGCACAACATTTTACCCCCGGTACCCATGGAAGTACTTTTGGAGGAAATCCACTCGCTGCCACAGCTGGTCTGGAAACGGTCAAAGAATTAGTTGGAACGAATGTGCTACATTCAGCACAAGAGATGAGTTTCATTCTTAAATCCAAGTTAGAACAACTGAAAGAGAACTTCACATTTATTAAAGATGTTCGTGGATTGGGGCTCATGATTGGGATCGAAATTGACGGCGATCCAAGCGGAATTGTTCAGTTAGCCCTTGAAGAAAAGCTCCTCATTTTAACAGCAGGTAATAATACCATTCGTTTACTTCCTCCGCTTACGATAACGGAAAATGAGATTGAGAGGTTTTTTGAAGTGTTTCAACATGTATTAAATCAATACAAAGATACAGATAGTGGCATAATTCGGAGGTGAAGAAGTTGACTACAGGTTACATTATTTTGGAAACGGGTGAAATTTTTTCGGGGAAGCTGATAGGAAAAGTAAAAAGAAGTGCTGGTGAAATTGTCTTTAATACAAGTATGACAGGTCATCAACATATATTAACAAACCCTTCGTATACAGGCCAAATTATCGTTTTTTCTTATCCGGTCATTGGAGGTTACCGAATTCGAAGCAAAGAAAACAAGACTAAAAAAATATACGCCCAAGGCGTGGTAATAAGGGAAATTTGTAATGTACCATCCTATGATCCTTTGGCCATTTCAATGGAATCTGTTTTAGAAAAGGATAATATACCTTGTTTGACTGAAGTTGATACACGTGCACTAATAAAAACAATTCGTAAAAGAGGTACAGTAAAGGCAGTTATTTCTGATGATATGAACGATAAACCGGAAACAAATACCTCCTTCAAACCAGTAAACAAAGTTTCAACAAAAACAGTTATTCAATATACGAACGATGTTAATGCTCCTCATATCGTAATTGTCGATTTCGGTGTTGAACAAGAGATTGTTCAATATTTTATAAATGCAAATTGTCGAGTAACACTTGTTCCTTATGATTATTCTTTTGAAAACATTTTACAGCTAAAGCCAGATGGCATCGTGTTAAGCAATGGACCAGGTGATCCGATGGACTTAATTGATGAAATTGAAAAAATTTATAAATTATCAACGTTGTTCCCTACTTTAGGTATTTCTTTAGGTCATCAGCTTGTAGCACTCGCTTATGGCGCAAAAACAGAAGCTTTACCTTTTGGGCACCGTGGAGGTAATTACCCAGTTAAAGATTTACGCACCGGCAAAGTATATATCACGACACAAAATCATGGGTATACCGTTATTGATCAAACGATTGATCGAAATGAATTTAATATTTCATACCAAAATGTGAATGATGGATCAATAGAAGGAATTGAACATAAGCAAAAGCCAATTCAAACCGTTCAATTTTATCCAGATACTGTTTTCCCTTCTCAAATGGAGACAGGGCATATATTTCATTCGTTTTTGGAAACAGTTAATAAAAATACAGGGGTAATGTCATATGCCGTTAAATAAAAAAATTAAAAAAGTACTCGTTATTGGTTCAGGTCCGATCGTAATTGGGCAGGCTGCAGAATTTGATTATGCAGGTACACAAGGTTGTTTAGCATTGAAGGAAGAAGGAATTGAAGTTGTACTTTTAAATAATAATCCAGCAACGATTATGACTGATGAACATATTGCTGACAAAGTATATCTTGAACCGATGACAGTGGATGTGGTGGAAAAAATTATTAAAAACGAACAACCGGATGGCATTATAGGTACATTAGGTGGTCAAACCGGACTCAATCTAACTGTTCAACTTGAAGAGGCAGGACTTTTAAATAAATATAATGTGGAAGTTTTAGGTACAGCAGTCGAGGCAATTCAAAAAGGGGAAGATCGTGATAAATTCAAAAAATTAATGTTAGAAATTGGTGAACCGATTCCTGAATCCAAAATTGTTGTTACTGTTGAAGAAGGTATTAACTTTGTTCGCTCGATTGGTTTCCCTATCATTGTTCGCCCGGC
>CADBNU010000389.1 GCA_902796085.1 Heyndrickxia coagulans | reverse complement strand
GCAATAACAAATGTGTTATTGCTTCACTTTTACCCGATTGGAAATAAACAATAAAATAAACGAAAATAAAATACTTATTCCTACATAATACCAAGCATTGACTGATTGACCAGATTCAATTGCAAAGAATATTGCAGTTGATATCGTTTGTGTTTTACCTGGAATATTTCCTGCAAACATTAACGTAGCCCCAAATTCTCCAAATGATCTCGTAAAACTTAAAATGATCCCAGTAATAATGGACTTGTTTGATAAAGGAATGATGATTTTTAGTAGAATTTGCTGATTGGTCGCACCTAAATCTCTCGCCGCCTCAATAATATTTGGATTGACAGATAAAAATCCTGTCTTAATTGATTGATACATTAATGGAAAAGAAACGACCACGGAAGCAATAATAGCAGCAGGAACAGTAAATAACAGACTTTGACCGAAAATTTTTTCAATTACTTGTCCAATAGTACTATTATTACCAAAGATAACAATTAACAAAAAACCAATAACAGTCGGTGGTAAAACAAGCGGTAAAAAGAATAACGTTTCAATAATTGCTTTTCCTTTTATATTTTTTTTCACCATAATATAAGCGGCAATCAAACCAATGAAAAATGTAATCATCGTCGCACATGCTGAAACAAAGATCGTTAGTTGTACCGGGTGCCATGAAAATCCCATAAAATAAACCACCTATTTTTTAGATCATTATACATATTGTATGTGAATTTAGGTTGTACCGTCGTTGAGTACACTCTTCGTAGACTTTTTTATAAAAGTTTTGGACAAAGTCTTCGAGACGCCTTCTCGGAAACATATTTTCTCGAAGAAATGTCCTCGAAAGCTCTTCTCATGGACCTTACTCTTTTATCGTCGAAATAGCTTTGAGAGCATCTAACCTAACATAGCTATTTCTAATTTAATTGAAGCGCCTATTTAATTCACCATAAAACCATAATCCTCAAAAATACTCATTCCATCTTCACTCATAACAAATTGATAAAATTTCTCCATTACTTCTTTCTTTTCGATTGTATGATCGCCTTTTATCACAGCAATATAGTAGTTAATCGGTTCATAATGCTCTGGTTTAATCCTTTCAACTATTTTCATATCCTTCTCACAAACAACATCGCTCGCATAAACAATTCCCATATCTACAGCTTTTTCCTGGACAAAAGTTAATACTTGACGCACATCCTTTGTGAAAACGATTCGATTATCCAATCCTTCAAGGACCCCCATTGTATTTAATGCTTGATAAGCATAGGTTCCAGCCGGTACTGCTTCTGGTGTTCCGATAGCGAGTTTTCCTTTTCCTTTAATAAACTCCTGAAATGTTTGATACTTTCCTTTACTCGGTTGAATAACGACTAGTTCATTTTGGAAAAGTACTTCACCTTTTTCAACTAATCCTTTTTCCTTTAACAAATTATAATCCTTTTCTGAAGCGGAAAAGAATAGATCTATACCAGCGCCTTGTTCAATTTGTTTTCGAAGGGTTCCAGTCCCACCCAAGTTATAATGAATTTTTACATGTGGATATTCCGATTGAAATTTTTCCTTTATCTCTAGTAAACTACCTGTCATACTGGCAGCTGCTGAAACGGTCAAATGAATATTTCCGCTACTTGCTTCACCGGTGGTTTCACAGCCACTTAAAATGGTAGCCAGAAAAAGGAATGTGCAGAAGAATAACTTATTCACTACATATCACCTTTTGTTAAAATCTTTATAGATTTCTGTTACAATATGGTGAAGCTCTGGGAGAATTAATTTTTCCATTGCCAACTTTACAGCACCTGTAGAACCTGGGATCGCAAATACGATTCGATTATTTACAACACCTGAAACAGCTCTTGATAAAATACTTTTTGACCCAATATCATCTCTATAACTTAAGTATCGAAAAATTTCACCAAATCCAGGCATTTCTTTTGTAAAAAATGGCTTTATGGATTCAATCGTTACATCTCGTTGTGAAATACCTGTTCCTCCATTAAATATCACAGCTTCAATATTGTTATCATTAACGGCTTTAAGTAGAGTTGACTGAATGGCTGTCTTTTCATCAGAAATAATTTCGTATTTAATAACTTTATGTTGATGCTGTTGCAATGTTTCTACGATGTGTCTACCGCTTTTATCTGTATCTTTAACTCGTGTATCGCTTACGGTAATTACCGCACAGCCTATCGGATGTTTTTCTGATTGATAATGGGCCATAGCGTTTCCCCCTTAATTTGCTTGAATAAACTTTTTATAATCTTCTTGACTATTTATGTTTATAAAATAATGATCACATTCAATGAAAATATATTTCATCCTTTGGTTCACTAAAAATTCGATTAGCGAATTTTGATTCATTTGTAAATTTCTTTTCATTTCTTCTTTTAAAGAATAATGGTACATCGCTAGCAACGGTTGAATTTTTTCACATACAATCGGGACAATCACTTCATACTGATCACTTATGTGCCGAAGAAGGATTTCAAAGATATTTGGTTGAATAAATGGAACATCGATTGGTGACACCATATACCATTCAGCCGGACAATGTTCCATCGCTGTATAAATACCGCTTAAAGGGCCCTGTCCTCGAAACTCTATTTCATCGTTGATGATCTGAATGGTTTCATTTACTATTGCTTTTTCAAATTGTTCTTTAATATGTGGATTTGTAACAATCACAAGGGATTGACAATGTTTTTCTAATGCTCTAATCGAATATTCGAAAAAAGGAATTCCATCTTTTTT
>CADBNU010000388.1 GCA_902796085.1 Heyndrickxia coagulans | reverse complement strand
TACATATTCAATGGAACCATATCTTGCATAGTCAAAGACACGTTTTAACGCTTGTTCTACCTTTATCGGTTTTCGTTTTTCTATCATTTCCTCTCCTCCTATCCGATTAATTGATGATATATTTTTTTCGCAATCTCTTTAGAATTTGTACCGTGTATTAGGACTCTACCATCTCGGAAAATAACTGCTCGATATGACTGATAATCAATAGAAAGTAAATATGGATTTACCCTCAGCTGTCCAACCTTTTTCAGTCGCTTTGCTAATCGTTCGATTGGAATTTTTTTGCCTGTCCGAATTTGTACTGTATTTCTACCACATAACAATTCGGTTTTCGTTTGACTGTCATATTGTAAATAAGGATATGACGGCTGTTTCCCACAGGTAGGGCAATGTTCTTTCTTCGCTCGTTCTACACGAATCGTTTGAAAATAATTACTCCAAAGATCAAATGTTACTAGTGTTGTTCGTAGTGAATAGTAATCTTCTACTAAAATTTTTAATGCTTCTGTACTTTGGAAAGCAGTAACCATTTGAACAGCTGGAGAAACAATTCCTACAGAATCACATGTCGCACCTGATACTGGGAGAGAATCAAGTAGACATTGTAAACAAGGGGTTTGTCCCGGTAAAATGGTAAAACTCATCCCCATACTTCCCACACAGGACCCCATAATCCATGGAATATTATATTTGAGACTAATATCATTAATAAGAAAACGTGTATCAAAGTTATCCGTTGCATCGATAATTAAATCAATCGAACTTCGTTCAATAATCGGACACAAAGTTTCAAAGTTCGCATCTAAAACGTGAGGGACAATACAAACCGATGAATTAATCTCCTCGAGTCGTTTTTTAGCAGCAATCACTTTCGGTAACTGTTCATCACAGTCTTTTTCCGTAAATAAATTTTGCCTTTGCAAGTTGGTGATTTCTACATAGTCGCGATCGATGATCGTTAACTTACCAATGCCAGCACGAACTAAGTTTTCTGCATTCGCTGAACCTAATGCGCCGCACCCGATGATGAGAACATGTTTTTGACCAATTTTTTCTTGCCCCATTTCACCAATATGTTTAAACATTATTTGCCGAGAATAACGATCCGTCAATACAATCATCCTCCGATATAAGACATCTCTATCTTCTTTCTGTTTTTTGCTGTTTGAACTGTTCTTTCATCCGAATAACGATCCGTACGATTTCCCCATATTTTTTGTATTACTTCTAAAATCTCTTCATCACTTTTACCACTGCGTAACATTTGTTTCATATCAAAACCACCGGAGGCAAACAAACAAGTAAATATTTTTCCATCAGCAGAAAGTCTTGCCCGTGTACATGTTGAACAAAAAGACTCAGATACAGAAGTAATAAAACCAACTTCTGCCTTTGTTCCTTTATATCGGTATCGTTTTGCTACTTCACCAATATACGAAGAGTCAATGGGTTCTAATTCAAAATGGTTCAAAAGCGTATGGAATATTTCCTTTTTTGTAACCACCTTTTTCATATCCCAACCATTTGTCTCACCAACATCCATAAATTCGATATACCGTAATGGAATCTCATGTTCTTTAAAATAACGGGCCATTGGAATGACTTCTTGCTCATTCATCCCCTTTTTTACGACCATATTGACCTTTACTTCTAAGCCGATTTCTTTTGCCTTATGAATTGCCTTCAATATATGCTTCGTACTCACACCGCTATCATTAATTGATTTAAATATCTCATCTTTCAAAGCATCTAAACTTACATTTACTCGTTTCAATCCAGCATCTTTTAATTTTTGTGCCTGTTTTTCTAATAGAACACCATTCGTAGTTAAACCAATATCTTCTAAACCATCGATGTGAACAAGCCGATTAATTAATAAATGTAAATCTTTCCGAAGTAAAGGTTCTCCACCCGTAAGACGTATTTTTTTTACACCTTGGCTGATGAAAATTCGTGCTAGACGCTCAATTTCCTCAAAGGATAATAATTGTTCCTTCGGCATAAAGGCAAAATCCCGCCCAAAGATTTCCTTCGGCATACAATACCGGCAACGAAAATTGCAACGGTCGGTAACTGAAATACGAAGATCGTGCATTGGTCTTCCAAATTTATCAGTAATCATCGGTTCGTTCTCCTTAATCGTTCTTTTGTTATATTTATATTACTGTTTTTTTTAATAAAAAGTTGTTAACTACATCACAATGTAAAACTGTCATCTATTTCTCTTAAAAAATACACTATCATTTACCAAACGCTTATTTCATAATTATGTATTGGTAGCAACGAATATGTTAACATGCTAATCAATTCCTGGTTCAATGTTTAAATATCCTTTTCAATACAAATAATAAGATCAACTTGAATACAATAGTTAAGCTCTATGAATTGATCGCTATACATTTGATATGGTTAGTTGATTTAAAAAAAAACGAAAATAAAGGTATGATAAATAATGAAAAAACCAGGAATTCAACTCTCATTACAAACAACGAGCTTAATCGTCGGTTTTATGGTATGGGTGCTTATCTCTTCTCTAATGCCCTACATACAAAAAGATATTCTACTAACACCTGGGCAAGCTTCTATCGTTACAGCTATTCCTGTCATATTAGGTTCACTATTAAGAGTACCCATTGGTTTTTATACAGATCGATATGGTGCAAGAGCCATTTTCCTCATAAGTTTTATCATTTTGTTATTCCCTATTTTTTTCATTAGCATAGCGAATTCTTTTACAGATCTAGTTATTGGAGGGCTTGTATTAGGTATTGGCGGGGCAACATTTTCTATTGGTGTTACATCTTTACCAAAATATTTTCCAAAGGAAAAGCATGGCTTAGTAAACGGCATCTATGGTGTAGGTAATATCGGAACTGCTTTTACAACTTTCAGTGCTCCGATGTTTGCAGAAGCAATTGGATGGCAGAATACTGTTCGCCTCTATTTAATTTTAATAATCGTTTTCTGTATATTCATTTTTATTCTTGGTGATCGAAAAGAATCGAAAAAGAAAAAGTCCATGTTGTTAGAAATTAAAAGCGTTTATAAAAATGCTACCTTATGGATTTTAAGCTTATTTTATTTCATCACCTTCGGGGCTTTTGTAGCCTTTACGGTCTTTTTACCAAGTTTCCTCGTCAGTTACTTTGAACTTACTCCCATTGATGCTGGTATTCGTACAGCTATTTTCATTATCATTGCCACATTATTACGCCCAATTGGTGGATATTTAGCGGATAAATTTAACGCCTTTATCATTTTGTTGTTTGTATTTATTGGTATTACATTATCTGGAATATTACTTTCATTTTCACCAAACATTGGTTGGTACACGGTCGGTGCCTTAACGGTAGCCGTAACAGCAGGTATTGGAAATGGGACCATTTTTAAGCTTGTCCCCCTTTACTTTTCCAAACAAGCTGGTATCGTCAATGGGATTATATCAGCCATGGGCGGACTAGGAGGTTT
>CADBNU010000387.1 GCA_902796085.1 Heyndrickxia coagulans | reverse complement strand
GTCTTTTTTTGTTTATGCACAAAAATTTAGTGCAGGACTCTGCATTTTTCCTTTGCAAAGCTCTGCACTTTTATTTTGCCATACACAGTAGCTTGTACATTTTTCTGTTCTATTAAAAAACTTATTTATTTATATTTTACTTTGATGTAAGTGTTGTGAGTTGTTTTCGTGGTTTCATAGTAAGAATATAACTTTTGACCTGATTCATAGACATCGACTCTATAGCGTTTAAAAGTGATGTCAGCGTACCCGGCTAATTTACTCCATTTATTTTTATTAGCATAGATTCTTGTGGTTACTCCATAAGATTTAGAAAAACCAATATTAACAGATACCCCTTTGTATTTATAGGAACCACCAATATTTACTTTTGAACCTTTATTTATATCATAATATGCAGCTTTGCTCCAATCAGGAGTTAATTTTGAGTAACCAACAAACAACATATTTTTTCTTTCACTGCTTACCAAGGTCTTTTTCTTCTGAAATGATAATACTTGTGGAGTATATACATTTCCTTCTTTTAAAGAAGCTCTTTCCGTTTTCAGATAATTCTGATAATACTGTTCGCTAGGGAATGATAAAACCCTTCCATCTTTTGTTGTGATTTGAATTTCATCGGAAGGCGTTGATGCTTCTGCCTCTATACCTTGGAATCCCAAAAGTATTAAAAAAGAGCATAAAAATAGAATAGTTAACTTCTTTAGATAATTCAAACTTTTCATAATTTCACATCCTCTTATGAATATTTTACCATAATAAAATATTCAAGCAAGACTATTTTTTTATCGAAAAATAATGTAAAATATTTATAAAGATTAAAAGTAGGTGTCATTATATGAAAATACAATTCTTAGAAGAAACAATTTTATTAGTATCGGCTTTCTGGATGTTCATATATCTTTACGGAACAGATCAAACAAACCATTTTGCATACCATCCTATTTTATTGCTTTGTCCCATTCTTTTAATATTTTTCACGGTACTAATTATCCTGAAGAAGAAAAACGGTTAATCTATTTTTAAAAAAGTAGAATGAAACTAGTACCACTATTAAAAAAGAGGCTGGGACATAACTAGTCTCAGATGAATAAAAAAGGTTGTGATTATCAAAAAAGATAAGCACAACCTTTTTCTCAGTTCATCAGAAGAAAACGTCCCGTTTTCATTGTTAATGGCGGAGTATTTCCTTAAATTTACCGCCATTAACGCAAAACCTAATTCATTATGCACCTTAGGTTTTCCCCGTACAGACATACGGGTGAAACCCAAATTAGCCTTCAAAAATCCAAAAACTGGTTCAACATCTATCTTACGTTTCCCATAGATCTCACCTGTTTTTTCATTTGAAAGCTTTTTTCTAACATATTGTTTTTGGTATTCCCATTTTTCATTATAGAATAATTTTCTGTTTTTTCCTTCTGCCGCTTTTGTACAGGAGGAACGTAATGGGCAGTCGGAACAATCTTCACACTCATACACTTTAAATGTTCTTTTAAAGCCATATTTATCTGTCCGATTAGAGTCGTATACATAATTTAATCTTCGATTATTTGGACAGATAAACGAATCTGTTACTTCATCATATTCCCAGTTCGCAGTTTTAAATGGATCATTTTTATATTTCTTTGTCTTCTCTTTTCGATACTGATTATATGTAATTAACGGAATACGTTCACGCACATTTAAAACATCATCGTAATTAGGTTCACTACCATATCCCGCATCGGCAACAATGTATTTAGGTAGTTCAAAAATAATTCTTTTCAATGGTATCTAAAAATGGTATAAAAGTACGCGTATCCGTCGGATTAGGAAATATATCGTACGCTAGTGCATATTGACCTTCTGTTGCAATTTGTAAGTTATATCCAGCTTTTAATTGACCGTTTCTCATGTAATCATCTTTCATACGCATAAAAGTTGCATCATGATCTGTTTTCGAGTAACTATTTCTATCTTTAAATATTTCCATATCCCGTTGATACTTTTGTTTACGTATCAAAAAATCTGCAAACTGCTTCCGATATTTTTTCGGTTCTTTGCGCTCTGAGCGCAACTGTTTACGTTCACTTGCCACATCAGATTCATCAATTTGTTTAGTATACATATCAATAGTGTCGTCTAGTTTTTCGACGATAGTTTCTATTTCCTTAACTGTAAGTTCTTCTTCGTTTTCACGTTCGATAGCTGGAATAATTTCTTTTTCCAATAACTCATCATACATAAGATTAGACTTCTCAATTAAATTTGAACTATATTTCTCAGTGGATTTACGCCAAACGAAAGTGAATTTATTTGCATTCGCTTCAATTTTTGTACCATCAATAAAAATAGCTTCTTCATCGATTTGTTTATCTTGAACAAGTTGAGAACGGAATTGAACAAAACATTGACGTAATAATTCAGCAACTTTAGGATTTGTACGAAATCTATTAATCGTGCGATAACTCGGTTCGTAACCTTGTGCTAGCCACATCACTCGAATACTATCTTTTAATAACGCTTCTATTTTCCGACCGGAAAATACTGATTGTGTATAAGCACATAAAATAATTTTCATCATACGTGGATGATAAGCAGGACATCCTGTACTCCGTGCAAAATCCTTGAATGATTCTTCTGGAATACTTTCAACTAAATCATTCACAGCAAAGGCAATATCGTTCTTATCTAATTTAACTTCTAAATTTAAAGGCAAAATTATTTGATTCATGGTATAATTTTTATACATAAGAGCACCTCCAAAATTATTGTGTGGTTACTTTAATTTTATCAAAAGGTGCTCTTTTCTTCATTAATTTATATCGGAATATTTTCAATTAATATTTTGTGCTAATTAAAAAAGGAATCCAGTACTTAAACTGAATTCCTTTTTTCTATTTAGCTGAGTTTTGTCCCAGCCTCAAACACTTTAAATATAATGTACTGCAATTTTTAGTCAATTACATCAAACCATACTGGTGTCTGATCTAATGGATCCCCGTTATAATTTACCTTTATCTCCTCCCCTTTATGAATATCTCTT
>CADBNU010000386.1 GCA_902796085.1 Heyndrickxia coagulans | reverse complement strand
GGTTAAACCGCGTGCTGTTTCTAAATAGTATGGCAACCAAGTAATAATCATAAAGAATCCGTAAATAGAGCAGAAAATAATAATATATGCCAAAATTAAGTTTCTATTAAATAAAGATGAAAACTTAAACGGTTCAGCGCTCCTTTTAACCTCTTTATCAGTTTTTGGTTTGTCTTTAATTACAATTGCCATTGCGATGCCGATAAGTACAACCGGCACTGCGATGGCAAAAAATGGGGTTCCCCATCCGAATCCCCATTCTCCAACAACATAACTGGAGATATAATAGCCAATTGAAGTACCAAAAGCCATCCCTGCATTAATCACAGCACTGCCTAATGTTAGACGGTTCTTCGGGATAATTTCGGATGATATTCCATATTGCGGCCCATAATATACCCCCTGAGCCATACCAACCATAAGCCATGCAGAGATAAACAGAAAGAATGTGGGCATCATCCCTGTAACTGCTGCAAGCGAGCCAAATAGAATAACACCTGGAACCAACACTCGTTTTTTCCCAATTTTATCTCCTAATATTCCTGCAGGAACATTCATACCAGCATAACCGATGAAAAATATACTCATAATTAAGCCAAGTTGTGCCTTGCTTAATGAAAACGCTGATTCAATATCCCCCATAATGGGGTTTAATATTGTTCGCGTTGCATAAAGAGCCACCCAACCGAAGAAAAATACGATAACAACTTTTACCCAATAGGGAACCAGTGGTTGTTTTCCTTTACCTTCAACTGATCCCGCCTCTTTTGTCATCAAACTTCCTCCTTCAACTTTTTCCACTAATCCTTTGACTTTCGATCCTAGACTTCATAGATTGTTTCTTTTCGAAATCTGTCTGCGCAGCATAAAGAATCCCATTATAAAGATTGTTCAGAAATTTTTGATCAGAATGACAGATCAAATGTCGTCATATCTGAAAAGGTGGGAATTTTAGTTTTTATCCACCTTATGAACATACACGGATCGTCTTATTTTGTTATGCGCGTCCCCGCTTTTCCGTCTAGTGCAGCTGCCGCTTGGTTCAATGAACAAATAATTGCCTCTTTACCTAACTTTGCAAATTCTATAGCCGCTTGCATCTTTGGCAGCATACTGCCAGCAGGAAATTGACCTTCTGCCACATATTGTTCTGCTTCTTCTACTGTAATTCGGCTTAGTTTTTGCTCATTTTCTTTGCCAAAATTGATAAACACATTTGGTACGTCTGTCAACATCATGAAAACATCAGCATTTAATTGTTGTGCCAGCTTTAATCCTGAACGATCTTTGTCTATTACTGCTTCAAGACCATGTAATAGACCGCTGTCGTCACGATATACAGGTATACCGCCGCCGCCCGAGGAGATAACAATCGTTTCATCAATTAAACGTCGAATCTCTTCTATCCCATGGATCACTTTCGGTTCTGGGGAAGGCACAACTCGTCTATAGCCACGCCCTGCATCTTCTGACATAGCAAACCCTTTTTTCTCCAATTTCTTCGCTTCTTCCTCTGAATAAAATACTCCTATTGGTTTCGTTGGTTTTTCAAATGCTTTATCATACTTGTCCACTTCAACCATTGTTAGAAATTTAGCTACATTCGCGGTAATGCCCCGTTTTTTAATATGGTTTTTTAAAGCTTTTTCGAGCATATAACCAATGAATCCCTGTGATTCTGCGTTACAAGCATAGATCGGCAGCGGTTCAACGACATTTTTGGCAGCTTCATTTTGAGCAATAATATTCCCAACTTGCGGACCATTGCCGTGTGTAATCACAATTTTATGTCCTGCTTCTTTAATTTCAATCATATGACGTGTTGCAGAGATTACATTTTTGAATTGATTAGCATAAGTTGCTTCTTGTTTTGGCTGTAAAATTGCATTACCTCCTAGTGCGATTACTACACTTTTCCCCATTTCTTTCACTCCTTTGTTAAAGCCATATAAATTCCATATAAAGTATCCATCCCAGAAGAAGAACCTACTTTTATAAGACTTTTTATACTTTTCAAAGATGAATCATGTTGTAATTTTGTAATTTTTGAACTAAACAAGCCTTCTATAGCACAAGTTAAAAAGCGCGTGCTGACAAGGGTTGTTAAGGGTTCTCTGATTAGACTTCCCAATGTTTCAAGGTGTTTTTCGGCGATAAAAGAGTTGATGAAGTGTCCATACAATATACCGACCAGTATATCGTCACCCGTCGGCGTTAAACCTTGGCCCCGACCGATAAAGTAACGAAGCTCTTCCTCCAAATTTTCAGTTGGATCGTGTAATTTATTTATCAAGTCCGACACGCGAGCTGATTCAAAATCAGTAGATTCATACGATTTAAATGAAATTTGTTTCACGTTTTCTTTTAATTTATTTATATTTGCATGTTTAAAATCTGTATATAACGGAAGTATTTCCGCATTAAAATTGAGTTCAAAACAATTGTGGGAAAGATGGCTATTGCGAACGTGAAATGTATCTCCCACTTCAAGATCTGCTTTTAATGTTTGCTTCGTTTGTGAGTCAAGCAAGATTCCAAATGGGAAGGTCCCATTTTCATTTGTGCCGATAAATATCAATTCATCATTCCGATCAACAATATTTAAACCTTTTTCAAAAATGCTGTGTACAGTAAACGTTTTTCCCTCAATTAATAGCTGAAGTGCGATTGAACCAACCGCACTTGCCTGTAAAATCATCCTTGAAAACCTAGTTTTTCAGCATATGCTGTGATTGCTTTCTCAAAACATTCGATTGGAGGATGAACTGTACCAGCACCAATTTGCCCATATCCAGCAATTTTATGTGCAATACCTGTGTTGATTACCGGTGTTATGCCTGTTTCAACAACTTTACGTGCATCAATACCTAAACACGCACCTTTGAAGTCCCACGTCGGAATAACAAAGTTCGGATTTTCTCCAACACAGATTTCAGCCATTTGATTGCTTGTTTCAAGCGCATCATTAAATCCGCCTGTTCCAACAAAACGCGTTACTGCAGGGGCAGCAATCATTGCTACGCCGCCAACACCGATTGTTTCTGTAATCGCTGAATCACCGATATCTGTGTTTGCATCTTCCGCTGAGTAGCCGGTAAAATATAACCCTTGTGGTGTATTAACAGGTGCTGTAAACCACTCATCTCCCATACCAGCAATACGAATGCCAAAGTTTTCACCGTTTCGGCACATTGCAGTAACGACTGTACCATGTTTGATTGTACGCGCTGCATCCATTATTGCTTTTCCAGTCGCCATGGCAATGTTTAAGAAAAATTGGTCTGTATCAGCTAAAAATTGGATAACTTCTGCACTTTGTTCGTTTTCAACATCATCTAATGCCACAATTACTGGAGCAACTTCTTTTAAAAACACCAATGATGCTGCAATATTGCGCTGGTGAAATTCATCCCCCATTGCAATAGCTTTAGCCATCAAAACATTAACGTTTATGCCTCCATCAATTTTTCTTAAGGCCTTACTTAACACTGGACCCAACACATCTTTCATCCAGTGCAGGCGATTGATTACCTGCTCATGATAAGCACCGAAGCGTAATATTGCACCGATGCCTTCGTTCATTTGACAGTACGCCTCATTGCCGCTCTCTTTGTTCATAACAACAAGAACCGGCATATTAGGTGATGTAATGCCTCCCATTGGTCCAACTGCATTCACATGATGACATGGAATAAATGTAATCTTATTGTTTTCAAGCAGACCACGCGCTCCCTCTTCATCTTCTGCCCATCCTTCAAAAAGAATCGCTCCAACACAAGAGCCTTGCATAGGATCTGTCATATTTTCATATTTAATTGGAGGCCCAGCATGTAATAACACATAATCTTCTAATTCAGGAATCACAGACTTGGCAGGTACAACATCGGTCAAGAATGGTTCAGCTGCTATGATCTTCCGGATAACAGCTTCGTTCGCTTCATTTATTGTTTTGTACCCCATTAGATTGTCTCTCCTTCATAGTAGTTTAGATATTGAAGCACTTTCATTAGCTTTTCATCACCGCCAGCAATTGGCCGCCAGTTAAATTGAACACACTCTGATCCGCTCTTCTGAACAGCTGCTGTAAAACTTTTCAGCCCAATATTGATGACACTTGGTTTCGTATTGATTAAGGACATAATTTTTTCGTCTACTGTCAAGTCTTCTTGGGTATATTCAAATTTTTGTATGTCAAGGACTGGCTGTTCCACTTTTCCTCCTGCCAGTTTAATCGCTGTACGAACCATTTGATCGTTTGTCTCACAAATCATTGCACCACTTTCTTTTAAGGTTTCAATTTGCTTTTCGTAACCTTGAGGATCTTTATCTGTACCTACAACTGTTACAAGCACTGCAAGTTCACGGCCATCCTGATGTGCATTGGCTAAAATACGTTTAATGGCTGGTGCTAATTCATTTGCCATATCATCATGACTGCCATAGCCAATGACGTTATCAATCATGATGACTGCTGTTTCAGGATCGTTTCCAGATGTTTCAAGCATTTCGATGCGTTTTTCAGGATCAATCATCGGGTGTGGCTTCCCCTGGGTATAAATATCATCGCCTAAGTCAATAATTTCATGATGTTTTGTTTTTAGAATATAGGCACCTTTCTTCTCTTCAGGTACTTCTTCTTTGAATGCCTCTTTCACTAACACAGCTGCTTCAGATGCCAAGGTGCCGCCCGAGTAATAACCTTTAATACCAACTTGTGAATCTTTTAACGACACGTTTACATTTTCAGCCACTGTCGGTTTAAAATTCGGTTTGTCGCCATTGGATAATTGAACAGATACAACCGCTGCTTCTTCAAGTGTATACGCATGATAAATATTTTCTTCCTGATAAGTTGGTTTATCTCCTAAAAATAACGTAACAACCAGTTTTTCAATATTTCTTAACACATTTAATACTTTTTGCTGCACTTCCTTTGCAGGCGGTTTAGAAATTACTGTAATCACTTTTACTTGTGGATCTTGATTTAATGCTTTGATACTATCTAAAACCGTGGTAGCACCAACCTCTGTTGATAAATCCCGACCACCTGTACCAATTGCGTTTGTTACACCTTTACCAAGACGGTCAATGATGCATGTCACTTCCTGAATCCCTGTACCTGATGCACCCACAACGCCAATATCTCCTTCATTCACGATATTTGTAAATGCCAGTGGCACGCCGTGAATAATTCCAGTACCGCAGTCTGGTCCCATGACTAATAATCCTTTTTCATGCGCCTTTTGTTTCAACTTAACCTCATCTTCTTTAGATACATTGTCGCTGAATAGAAATACATGTAACCCTTCATTCAATGCATTTTCCGCTTCCATTGCTGCATACTGACCAGGAATGGAGATCAATGCCAGATTAGGGTTGTTCGCAAGCTCCATTGCACGCTTCCAGTTATGTGCTTCTTGGTCTTTAGCTCTGTCTTGTGAAGCAGAGTCTCCTTTTAAAGCTGCTTCTACTTCTTCTTTCACTTCCGATACCTTTTCTTCTTGGTTTGTATCTATAACGATGACGATATCATTTGGGTTTGCTTTTTCCAATTCATCTGTGCCCAAACCCGAAGATTTAAAAATGTCTTTGTTAGCTGGTGTTCCCATCATGATAGAAACTTTGTTTATACCATCTATTGCAGATAACTTGTTTGATAAAAGCATTAACACGATAGAATCTTGATAGGTGTTTTCTTTTATAATTGTGTATAACATAATGATCCTCCATTTTGTTATTCTGCAAATCTATTCTTTCCATGATAACGATTGTAATGAACATCGCCTGAAACGAGGTAGTTATAAATATCGTCTACAATTTCAATTCCTTCTTTATCATATTTTGCACTTCTTAATTTACCGCGCTCACCCGGATAATAAATTTCCCCATAGCCTTCTGCTGCCGGTTGTGCTTTTAATTCATCAAGCATCGTCGAAATCTGTTGTTTAAAAGCAGTTAAATCTGTGAAGTATGCAGGGTTGATCACAATATGAATTTGCCCTAAATCTCGGCCTTTTGTCAGGTCTTGATACATGGAAGATACATGTACGCCATGAGGTACTCCAAGAAGGCTGCCTGATAAGACATCCACCATCATCATCAATCCATAACCTTTTGGACCGGCAATTGGCACAAGTGCATGGACATCTCTTGCATTCGTTGTTGGTGCACCGGCTGCATCTACTGCCCATGTTTCCGGGATCGATTCATTTTTACTTCTTGCATCCAATACTTTTCCCCATGCCTGAACAGTTGTCGCCATATCAAATGTGATCATGCGTTCATCAGCCGATGGTGCGCTAAAAGCAATTGGATTGGTGCCAAAGTATGGTTCTGTTCCTCCAAACGGTACGACCATTGGATCTGATTGGCACATGCTTAAAGCAACCATGTCCTGTTCTGCTGCCATTTCAACAAAGTAACCCAATGCACCACTATGCGAAATATTCTTCATGCCTACAACAGCAACACCTGAATTTTTTGCCATTTCGATTGCTTTTTCCATCGCTTGTTTTGCTGCTTGGTGACCTGGGCCATTATCTCCGCTAAAGACGGCGGATGCAGGTCCTGTTTGTTCAAATGTGTAGTTTGGGTTTGCTGTAATACCGCCTTTTGCGATTCGTTCGGCATAGTATTCCACACGTACTGCACCATGGGAATGGATCCCTCTATGATCGGCGAATGTCAATACATCTGAAACATCGTGTGCGGCTCCTTCGTTTAATCCAGCTTTGATCAGCTTCTGTTTGATTAAATGAAACAGCTCCTGCTTAGATACGCGCATCTGCTTCCCCCTTCATTACATGATTAGTAAATTTTGTCTGACTCTAAATAATCTAAAATTTCCTTT
Source organism: Heyndrickxia coagulans (assembly GCA_902796085.1). Classification (GTDB taxonomy): domain Bacteria; phylum Bacillota; class Bacilli; order Bacillales; family Caldibacillaceae; genus Pallidibacillus; species Pallidibacillus thermolactis. Next base: position 3,301 of record CADBNU010000386.1, on the reverse strand, counting down.
GTAACTGGGATACCTGTTTTTTTATACTGTTTCATCACATCTATTTGAATTTCACCGGGATAATACACTTTGTTAAATCCTTCAGCAGGTGGGTTGTCATGTAATTCTTCAACCATTTGAGATATTTTTTCCAGGAATTGCTCCTTCCCACCAAAGTATTCAGGATTGATTACGAGATGAAGCTGCCCTAATCGACGGTACTCCGATAAATCTTTATACATAGAAGTGACATGCTTGCCAAATGGCAAGCCGAGCAAACTCCCCGATAAAATATCAACCATCATCGCTAACCCGTATCCTTTAGGCCCAGCCATTGGTAATAATGCATTTACCTTAAACGGGTCTGTTGTTGGCGCTCCATTTTTATCCACTGCCCATGAGTCTGGGATAGATTTGTTTTTACTTCTTGCATCTAAGATTTTCCCCCAGGCTTGTACCGTTGTTGCCATATCAAAAAGGATTGGACTACCGTCTTTTCTAGGCGCACTAAAAGCAATTGGGTTGGTGCCAAAGTATGGTTCGGTGCCGCCAAATGGCACGACCATGGGATCAGATTGACATACTGTTAATGCCGCCATACCTTCTAATGCTGCTTGATGTGCATAATAACCAATAGCACCGCTGTGTCCCATTTCTTTAACACCGACAACACCGATCCCTGATGTTTTTGCTAATTCGATTGCCTTTTTCATTGCTTGATAACTCACATAATGCCCTAATGCATTATCTCCGTGATAAATCCCCGATGCAGGGCCCGTTTTTTCGAAGCTTAAGTTTGGTTTCAGGTTATATCCACCTTTTAATGCACGTTCGGAATAGTATTGCATTCTTACTGCACCATGTGAGTGAACACCTCGTTCATCTGCAAAAATGAGTAAATCAGCTGTTTTATCCGCTTGTTCTTCAGGTAAACCTGCTTTCACTAATTTATCTTTCATTAGCTGCCGGAGACGATTACGTTCTACATACACTAATGGTTCACTCATTAAAATTGCCCCTCTTTATAGATTAATATCTCTATTCGCATCCTTAGAATAAATATACGAGAATGGTTCATCCAAACCAATTGCATAGGTTGCTTGCGGCGTATAAGCTCCCATAAAAATATAGTCACCTTTGTCAACTGGCATCCACTCGTTGTCCAAGTTGTAAACACCTCGTCCACTTAATATATAGGCACCGTGTTCTTGAACGTGCGTTTCAATGTAACCATGCGAAGCACCTGGCTCGAATGAAAGAATATGAATGTTCATGTCATATGCGATTTCTTTTGGCAGTAAATCTTGAATTAATACTTCTTTCATACCTTCATAGGCTTCTTGTTTAATGTTATTCACATTACCTGCAACGATTTCTGGTGTATGTCCTTCAAGCGGCTGATAGCGCTTTTTGTATAAAAACAAACGGCTGTCCTCACCATTATTATTATTTTCAAATGTCAATTGTAAGTGTGGAGGCACATATAAGAATCCGCCTTTTGCTAATTCGTATTTTTCACCATCCGCAAAAGCGTTGATTTTACCATATTCAACGTACACAAATGATTGGATACCATCACCGGCAAAACCTGTTTTGTTTCCGCCCTTGTTTTTAACTGTTACCAAATAATCTACAAACCTTGCACCTAAACGCGGGGATCCTAAAATCGTTACATCACAATCTTCAAAGCCAGGTACAACATTATTAACCAAGCCATCAGGTGTGATTACCGCATAATTATCCTTTTTTATTACTGAACGTGTTTCTAATAAACCTTCTCTGTATCCTTGATTATGATTTAAGTAACTCATGAGTATCTGGCTCCTTTTCATTATTATTCCTTATAAGCTAGTTCAAACAATACATCTTTCAATACTTCAATCCCCTTCACAAGGTCTTCTATCTTCGTTTCTTCATTGGTATTGTGGCTAATTCCGCCAATAGAAGGTACAAACAGCATTGCTGTTGGGACAAAATCCGCAAAAATTTGCGCATCATGACCTGCACCAGATGGCATCAATTTATAGCTGTCCCCCACATTGGCCTTAGCTGCTTGTTCAATTATTTTAATGATTTCTTTATCCATCAATGACGGTGCTTCATCCATCCATAAATTAATGTCATAAGTCATGTTGTTTGTTTCTGCAACCGCTTTAACTTTATCTTCAATTTCTTTCGCAAAATTATTTAATAGTTGTTGATCAATATGACGACAGTCTATCGAAAAAGTAATTTCTCCAGGGACGACATTTACCGTGTTTGGAACAGGAGTGACATGTCCAAACGTTAATACAAGAGGCTCCCCAATTTCTCTAGCTCGTTTCGTTAAGTCTGTTACAATTTCACTATATGCAACAACTGTATCCCTTCGTAATGACATCGGTGTCGTGCCAGCGTGATTTGCTTCACCTTTCAAGTTAATTGTGTAACGTTTTTGGCCAACAATCCCAGTTACAACACCTATCGCTTTATTTTCCGCCTCTAATACTTTCCCTTGTTCGATATGTACTTCAACAAATGCTTTAATATCGTCACGAACATGATCTGTTTTACGGTAATCAAAACCCGATTCGTGCATTGCATCTTCAAATTTAATTCCATCAGCATCTTCTATTGTTTCAACATCCGATTTTTTGGCTAAGTTAAAGAAGTTTTTACTTCCCCAAAATGTATATGGGAATCGGCTTCCTTCTTCTTCTGCGAGAGATAGTACTTCTATTGTTCGTAATGGTTGACCATGTTTTTCTTTTAAATATTTCACAGCAACCAATGCAGATAAGATACCGAATTGTCCATCCAGATGACCGCCTTCTACAACTGTATCGATATGTGATCCTGTTAAAATAGTTTCTTCAGGATACTTACTTCCAACAAGGCGACCAGATAAGTTTCCAACATCATCAAAGCTTACTTCTAAACCTTCTTCCTTGAATGTCGCTTCCAGTTCGCGAACTGCAGCAATCCATTCAGGAGAGTATAACAGACCGCGTAATACCCCCTTGTTCTAAACCGCCAAAACTTGTGAATTTCTTATCCAACGTTTCAAAGGTTGATCGAATATCTATTTTTTTCTCCTCCTTTCTCTATTTACTTTCATCATAGAACCCTGTTTACGACCATTCATTGACATAACCAACAATAATAGAAAAGCATTTTATGCACTTTTAACAAAGACACCTTTTAATCAATTTAGGTATCTAAATAATGGGCTAATGCCAGAGATAAAAAGAAACTGTTGGCTTTCGATTACATAAAAACTCAAAAAATAACAAATTAAATTTGCATCGAATTTCTCCTAAAGAAAATCACAGATCGCTCGCTT
>CADBNU010000385.1 GCA_902796085.1 Heyndrickxia coagulans | reverse complement strand
TTAACAATAATGTTCTTGTTGAATTTCTTTTAAAACACATAATTAACCTTCTTTTATATCTTTAATAACTAAATTAACTATATCACGAATTTCATCGCTGTTTTCACTATCGATCAACAACATTGGATGAGCACCAGGAAACGGTATTGCGTCTTTCAATTCATATTCGATTAATGATTTAGTTTTCTTAACCAAAAATCTATTATCATAGACGCCTCCAAAAATAATTTCATCCTTATAAAGAATATATTCACCCATCATTCTTTTATAGGTTACATTCTTAACTTCTCTTAACAATTCGAGAACATAATCTAAATAATCTTTTGAACTAGCCATTTCAAAATTCCTATTTCGTATTATCTGCCCATTATTTTGAATTATCCAGCCATTCACCTATATCCATTATTCTTATACCATCATACTGGCTTTCAGAATGCTTTGTTCTTGCAATTAGCATCTTTGGATATGCATCTTTGATTGATAATAAAGTTTAACTTCTCTTTCGAATGTCTCACTTCTAGAGATATCGTCACTAACTTGGATGTAATATTTGTATCCATTTTTTATCGCAACAAAATCTGCGAAATCATGGTTTTGTAACTAGAAAATATTTTTATCCTCGACTACATTATATTACATTTCGCATTTTTCATCAGTTTTTAGATTTGCGAAATATAACTATTGCTCTTTTTATTCATAAAAAGGTTTTAAGAGTAAATAAAAATCCCCGATTTGTATCAGGGATAGTACACTTAACGTCTCTATTGACCTATTTTAATACAAGGCAACTAAACAAGTGAAAAAGCAACTATTTAAGTTCCTTCTTTTTTATTGTCCTTAGATACAGATTTTTTAAATGACGTTGATCTAAAAATGCAGCTTCATTCCTAGACAATTTCTTATGTTTATTAAGTTTGCTACTTATTAGCATTATTGTCGAAATAAAATCTGCAACTTGAAATAGTCGATAGTTTTCAGGTTTAACTCTTTCTTTGAACGTTACATTAAAACCAACACTACCAAATGCAAAAGCTAATGCATTGCTGACTATTTGTTGGCCACCATCATAGTAGACAATTGTCTCATCAAAAGATAAAAAGAATTCTTGATTGGATAGCAAAAATGCATTTAAATCATTAGACATTCTATGCAGCAATTTGTATCTATCTTCGTTAAAATCATTTTTATCGTAAACAAAGGTTTTTTGATTAATTGGTATGATGCTTGTAAAAATTAGAATCTTGTTAAGCAACTTTTGCCTTTCTCTAGGTTTCAAATTCGCATATTCATCTTTGCCATTTATAATTGGTCCTACATGAAAAACTGGATTATTCTTAATTTTATTAAGTTGTTCGCCAATGTCATAAGATTGATTATGAAATACTAGTGAGACAATATAAAACTCCGAGGCTCCTTCAGAATTAAAGCCAACATTACCTGATTCATCTACAAAAATACTTAGCACTTTTTTCATATGAGAAAGATAAAGAAAAGCGAGACTATCTCTCGCTGTGGGTGGACCCCTTTCGGCGTCCTATCAAGAGGTTTTCCTTTTGACAACTATAATATATCAATACTTAAGCAATTGTTCAATTAATTTTAAAAGAAAAACCCTTAACACTTTCGTATCAAGGGAATTCTTCTAAATGTCTTTGTGCTTGCGATATGATACATCAATCAGTCACAAAAATTAACTCTGTTTGTAATCCGATACATACTTTTTAAAGAATAAATAGTATTACCAGAACCACTAAATACATTGGGCATGGAAGACATCGACTAAATTAATACATTATCTTGGAAAAAATACAAATATTTTAAGTTTTTCTAAGTTTTATGTTTTATTTGTAAGCGAAAAAAACAGAATTATATTGATATTCTAGTTCGCATTTACCTTGCGATACATATCAATAATAACCAACAAAAAAGCCTGAAATTATTCAGGCAATTTAACGGAATTGGTGCCCACGGTCGGACTCGAACCGACATGGATTTCTCCGAAGGATTTTGAGTCCTTTGCGTCTACCAATTTCACCACGTGGGCAAT
>CADBNU010000384.1 GCA_902796085.1 Heyndrickxia coagulans | reverse complement strand
TCTAACCTTCGGGGGTCTTTTGTATGGTTTAATACGATGAAAAATTTAAATCTAAGCTTGTTATTGAATACAGACAAGGGAATCTAAGTTATGGAGAATTGGCAAAGAAGTACAATGTCTCCAGAAAAAATCGAATATATGAATGGTTGAAAATATAAGAGTCTAAAGGGGCAGATGGATTAAGAAGGGAAAAGACTAAGAGGAAATATTCTGTTCAATTTAGGGTAACTAACTTTTTTGATTTAAATTGACCTTCGGCTCTCACTTTTTTGGGGTATCTACCCGCTTGTTCTTCCCAACAGTCCCTCTTTAATTCAAAAAATAAAAAAGATTGTCCAATTCTATTTTTGTAAACTCTTTGTGGTAGAAGCGAATTGGGCAATCTACAAAATGTCACATTCATTTTTTCATATGATACGATCTTGTTGATGAATTTAATGCCATTATCGAAAGGATATGTTTAAACTAAAATGGTGTATTTTTCATTATTCACATGAAATTCAAATTGAGGATAATCTTTTATTAATGGTTTACGAAAAAAACGCATATATTTATTTAAAAGCATATCCAACTCCTGACTCGATTTTAATGTTTCTTCGTCAGTAAACCCATATTTTTCTGCAATGGCAATCATTTCATTTCTCTTTTCTTTGATTTGTTCCTCAAGATCTTGTTTGTTTTTTTCCGTATTCACTACTAATCCTCCTACTTCTACCTTCATCCTCAAACACACTCTTTAGCAATTTAACCAGATTTATATTTGAAAGTAAAGGGAATCGGCAAAAGTAGACAAAGTTCGATAATAACTTTTTTTTGACAAAAACAATGATTATTCTACAATTTTCATGATTGATTGATTGGTAAATAAATGGAAAATGTCGTACCTTTATTCATTTGACTGGCTACTTCAATTTTCCCACCATGTTCTTTTATAATTTTATAGCTAATCATTAAACCAAGACCGGTTCCTTTTTCCTTTGTCGTGTAAAAAGGTTCTCCGAGCCGTTTTAATTTTTCTTTAGATATACCTTTTCCGCTATCTTGAATCACTACCTTAATCCAATGATCCTCTGTTTGGTGAATGGAAATATGAATGATTTTTTCACTTGTCGAATTTTCTACTGTTGCCTCAATGGCATTTTTTACAATATTAATAAATACTTGTTTAATATGATTGGGTTCACAGTACGTATTCATCTCTCTTTCTTTAAAATACGTACGAAGTTCGACATTATCCATTAATGCTTGTGGTGACAATAGATCAATGGTTTCTTGCATTATTTTGATAACGTTAAAATATTTATAATTAATTGCTTGAGGCTTTGCTAATACAAGAAATTCATGAACGATAGATTCGATGCGTTCTAATTCAGACATAATGATGTTGAAATACGTATCATATCCGTTAATATCCCCTTTTAATAGTTGAATAAAGCCTTTTAAGGAAGTTAACGGATTCCGTATTTCATGAGCAATTCCAGCTGCCAGTTCACCAACAATATTGAGCGTATCAGATTTTTTTAATTGTTCCTCCATTTGAATTCGATGGGTTACATCATGGAAAACGGACAAATGAATTCCTGGTAGTATGTTACGTTTCGAAAACATCTCAATCGATTTACGTGTACCATTATTCAATTCAACTTCATATGTACAAAGGTTTAATTTTTTATGGGCAACCCATTGTATGGCCTTTAATAAACTCAAATTGTTTTGATTGGTAAGTTTGATCGTTTTTAATTGTTCTGTGTAATCCTTTTTATTTTTTAACTGAAATAGATTTTTTGCTGTCTCGTTTAATTCTTGAATAATAATTGGTTTATCGTCGAAATCCTCTGCATCTTTCCAAATCATCATCCCACTCATGGCTCCGTTAAATATTTTCCGGAATTTTCTTTCGCTTTCTAGAATTTTCTTTTCCATTTCATGTTTTTCTGTTATATCTCGTAATATCGCCATATATAAGCCATGAAAAACATTTGAACTAACCGATACTTCAAATTTTTTTATTTTGTTTTTCACTTGAATACGGATTTCACCAAAAAAAGACCCTTCTTTGCACAACTTTTGAAAACAACGTTTATATTTTTCCAGATCTCTTTTTGGAATAAATGTTTTAAAGCTTTTTCCTATCAATTCTTCTTTCTTAATGCCAACAACATCGCAAAATGCTGGATTCGCTTGAACAATTTTCCCTTCATTATTAAACATAATCAGTCCATCAATAATTTGGGAAAATAAATTACTAAAAGAATGTAGATGCATTGTTCTTTCCCATTCAAGCATTTTGATCGGTGTATCCACTTCACTCAAAATGTATAAATCAGCATCTTCCCTAATATTTGCAAAAGCATGGAAAACGATATTTTTAATTGTGCCATCTTTTAACTCTAAGATCATTTCATCTCGTAATATGCCTTTTTCACGAATAATTTGATCTTGACTGTCAATGATGTCCTTCGGATCTAAATATAAAAATTCATGTAAAGACTTCATTAACAATTGTTTACGTGTCATTTGAAATAATTCGCACGCTGCCGGATTGGCATC
>CADBNU010000383.1 GCA_902796085.1 Heyndrickxia coagulans | reverse complement strand
TTTATATTTTAATAGGATAATGGTAAACAATTACAACACTGTAAATAAATTGCCTATTTGAATGAATCGTGATAAAATAATTCAAAAATTAAACAGTTCAACTGTTGAACTAATTTTTTATAGTAAAGGTCGGATTAATTTGGAACAGCGAAGGATTTATGAATTAATTGATAAGTATATTGAGATAACCCATGAAGTATGGAAAAATAGTGAGATTCTAATTCGTGAAGAAATAAGTGAAGATTTAACCAATGATCAACACTATATTTTACGTTATATTTATAAAAATAGAAATGCGACAACAACAGGATTGGCCGAGGCTTTTTCTGTTCAAAAAAGCGCAATTACAGCCATTGTCAACCGACTCGTTGAAAAAAATTACATTCAACGTATCCATGATGAGACAGATCGCCGGTTTATATTCTTGACTTTAACAGATGAAGGGAAAAAACTATTTGAAGAAACGGAAGAAAAAATTTTTAATCTAGTTAAATCCTTTATAACGAAATTCGATCGTGATGAAATTGAAAATTTCATAAACACTTATGAAAAACTCGCTAGGATCATTCGAGGTATGCGGTAGATGTAGTGAATCATGGAGAGGTAAAACTTTAATTAATAGTTCAATTGTGAAACTATTTAACGAATGAATAATCCAAGAAGATGGAGGAAATAAAATGAAAGCAATATTAAAAGGAAAATGGTTTATCTTCATTGCATGGATTGTAGCGGCGGTCCTTCTTTTTATTACCGCACCGGATATGGGGAAGTTAGTACGTGAAAAAGGACAAATTACTGTTCCGGAAGGCTATACTTCTTCGGAAGCCCAACAAATCCTTGATGAAATTAACCAACAAAAAGATACGGGGAATACGATTTCATTGGCTCTGGTATTCCATAATGAGGAAGGGTTAACCGATGAGGATTTTAAAGAGGCAGAAAAGGCAGTTAATCAATTAGATGATAAGAAAGAAGAATTAGGAATTACGGAGTTATTAACACATTTTCATCAAGCCGAGTTAGAGGAACAACTTGTATCAGAAGATGGTAAAACAATATTAGTATCGGTTACAGCTGATTGGAAAAACCGAACTGCGAAGGAACTAAGCGACGCCTTTTATGAAGCCATTGATAATATTCATTTAGAACATTATTATACCGGTGCTGAACTAATCTCGGAAGATGTCATTGTTGCGGCTGAAGAAGGTGTTAAGAAAACAGAAGCGATTACGATCGTGTTTATTTTAGTCGTATTAATTGCTGTTTTCCGTTCTGTAGTGACACCTTTTATACCTTTGCTTACCGTTGGGATTAGTTATTTAGTATCCCAATCTATCGTGGCGTTTCTAGTTGATACCATTAATTTTCCATTATCGAATTTCACACAAATCTTTTTAGTAGCGGTATTGTTTGGAATCGGTACGGATTATTCCATTTTACTCATGAATCGATATAAAGAGGAGTTAACCCAGCAAGAAACCATTTCAGAAGCGATTATTGAAACTTTTCGTCATGCAGGAAAAACCGTGTTTTATAGCGGGATCGCTGTATTTATCGGTTTTGCTGTGATTGGACTTTCTCAATTCTCTTTATATCAATCGGCCGTTGCAGTTGCCGTTGGTATCGCCGTGTTAATGTTAGCCTTATTTACTATTGTTCCGTTTTTTATGTCTATACTCGGAAATTATTTATTCTGGCCATCGAATAATACAATTGGTCATAAACCTAGTAGACTATGGAATATGGCAGGAAACTTCTCCTTTGCCAGACCCATACTCTCACTTATTATCGTAGCCATTATTACAGTACCATTCATGATCACGTACAATGGGAACTTGTCCTATGACTCAATGAATGAAATTGGTGATCGCTATAATACCGTGAAGGGATATAACATTATTGAAGAAAGTTTCACCCCTGGAGAAGCGATGCCAACAACAATTGTCATGAAAAATGATGAAGCAATGGACGAAAGTGAATATTTAACCCTGATCGAAGTAGTTAGTCAAGAATTGGAAAAAGTAGATGGTGTCGATAAAGTTCGTTCACTGACGAGACCAACTGGAGAAAAATTAGAAGATTTACAAGTTGCTAAACAAGTAGAAACATTGAAAGATGGAATTAATGAGGGAAATGAAGGAATCAAGCAAATTCGTGATGGTTTAGATGAGGCAAGCAAACAAATATCAGATTCAGCTCCTAAATTAACGGAAGCTACTGATGGTATTCAGGCCTTAATTGATGGAACGTCCGAACTTCAATCCGGGTTGACGGAATTGCAGACGGGCTTACAGCAAATTGCGGACGGTGTACGCTCTGGAGCAATTGGCGCTGGTGAAGCAAAATCAGGTATTGAAGAAATTAAGAAAAATGCAGAGACACTCCTTTCTGGTTATAAGCAGTTAGCAGATGGTTATGTTGAATTAGAAACCAACTTAGCAAAAATCCACTCCGGTTATGAAGAAATTGGGAATGAGCTAAATAAATTAAATGAACAGATTGGTGCATTACAAGATGCATTTAACTATGTAGGTGCCTATTTAAATGGTCAGCCGATAAGTGAACAACAACAAATGGCGGTGACCAGTTTTGGTTATATTGAGCAGTTTTATAATCAATTAAAAGAAGGTTTACCTACTCTACAAGATTCATATAGCCAATTGACAAGTGGGTTAAATAATGTTCTTGGTGGCCTAAGTTATGCTAATGAACAGTTCGCAACAGCTAATGCTGGTTATGAACAATTAGTAGGTGCTTTCCAACAATTGATCGATGGTTTAGATCAATTACAAACTGGTCTTGAACAAGCAGCCGATGGTCAAAATGAAATTATAAGCCAATTGCCTAATGTTTCTAATGGGCTTAGCTCAGTAAACAAGGGGCAGGAACAATTACTTGAAGGATTTAGTTCTATTGATGACCAACTCGGTCAATTAACGGATGGCCTAGATCAAGGTGTCGATGGTTTAACACAAGTATATGACGGATTTACCGAAGCTGAGAGTTATTTGGAAGGACTTGCGAAAAATGAGGATTCAGCAGGTATCTATATTCCAGAAGAAATCTTCGAAATGGAAGAATTTGAACAAGTCCTAGATACGTACTTATCACCAGATAAGAAAATTACAACACTAGATGTGTTATTGGATGAAAATCCATATTCCATGGACGCGATAGCGAATATTGATGAATTAGGAGAAGCGGTTGAACGGGCCGTTCACGATACAAAATTGGAAAATGCTCATGTTGAAGTGGCTGGTGTAACCAGCATGCACAATGATTTATCAACTATTTCGGATCAAGACTTTTCTCGAACAGTGATATTAATGTTAATCGGTATTGGTCTTGTGTTGATTATACTGTTCAAATCACTCATAATGCCGCTTTATTTAATTGCATCGTTAGCGATTACGTATTTTACAACAATGGGCTTTACTGAATTTGTTTTCGTAAACTTGTTAGGATATGAAGGATTAAACTGGGCTGTACCATTCTTCTCCTTCGTCATTTTAATGGCACTTGGTGTGGATTACAGTATATTCTTAATGGGAAGATTTAATGAGTATCGTGGTGAATCGGTTGATAAAGCAATGATTGTAGCCATGAGTAAAATGGGTACAGTTATCATCTCAGCTGTTATTATCCTTGGTGGAACCTTTGCAGCGATGATGCCGAGTGGCGTACTATCGTTATTACAAATTGCAACCATTGTGATTACTGGTCTTGTTCTCTATTCCGTCGTTATGTTACCATTGTTTATCCCTGTAATGGTAAAAATCTTTGGAAAAGCCAATTGGTGGCCATTTATCGAACAGAATAAAGAATAGATGATTGCTGAATGTCTGTACCGTATTTTCATCCTAGATTTGCTCTAGT
>CADBNU010000382.1 GCA_902796085.1 Heyndrickxia coagulans | reverse complement strand
GTAAATATTTATATGGAAATTATAAAAAACTTCAGATAAGGGAAAGTGCCAAAGATTACCATGATAAAATTTCAATGCTTGACAACATATCTATTGAGAAAGAATTAGTGCTTGAGTTGCAAAAGATTTCTTTGATAAGGAATGTTAAAATTGCTCGTGCTAGTTCAGCAATTACCGCTGTAATTTACTTTTTAATAACAATAATGCTTTTGTTTACTTATTTATTTGGTTCTAAAATATTTGGCTTTATAGAGATAAATAATTTTGTTCCCGGTGTAAATTTTAATATTAAATTATTTATTATACTTTATATTGGACATAAGATTGCTGATTATTTACTTCAAACAGATCGACAAGCAGTAAAAAAAACAACTAGCTGGAAGGCGTTATTATCACATAGTTTTATTTATACGTTAGTTTTAACGGCAATGGGCTACATCTTTGCAGGATATTTTAGTTGGATAGCTATTTTTATAATCTTTGTGAGTCATGTAATTATTGATCGGAGAATTATTTTGATATGGTGGGCTAAAAATGTTAAAAAAATGACTAATACAGAAAATGAGTCCGTTCAACCTACCATGATGGAATTGGATCAGGCATTTCACTATATAATTATATTTTTAGTAAGTTGCTTAAAATAAGTATAACTTATTATTCATAGCACTAAGATTAGTATTATTCATAATGTGTTATATAGATGATAGGTGAGGACATTACAAAAATAGAGTAAAGCTCTTTTCTTGTGGTCAAAAAATTTGTTATAAGGTGATTTGTAATGAATTGAAACCGCCATAGCTTTTTAATTGTTAGCAAATGGCAAATATCTATGAATATCTAAAGAGAGATAACGGAATAGTTAAATGAAGTGAAGTGAGATTAATGTAATACCCAAGAATGATTTTCCGCATCCTTGGGTTTTCCTATTTTAGAAACCCTCTTAAAATTCATCTATATTCGGATAATTCTTCATAATGTACTTCTGGTGGATTTGATCCATAAATACGTTTTGCATAGTTCTAATCCACCATTTATACCTACTGCTCCACTCAAGTTTTTACATAACTAGAAGAGTTATGTCATTTATATTTAATCCGCTTTTAGGAGATAAAATGAAAAAACTGTCTTCTGATATGGTGAGCTAGTAACCATTATTTCTCCATGTTGTTTTTCTACAAGTTTCTTTGTAATACTTAATCCTAAACCATTTCCTTGTAAATGGCGGTTACGAGAAGCTTTTCCTGTATAAAGTCTCTCAAATATGTAAGGAAGGTCGTCTTCTGAAATTCCCTGTCCACGGTCCCATACATCGACCCACACCTTTTCTAATTCGACCCGCATTGTTAATCCAATTTCCCCGCCATCCTTGCCATATCGAAGGGCATTGGATATCAAATTATTTAATATTCGTTCAAGACTATTGGGATCAGCCCATACATATACGGATTTATTTGGAAAATCAATTTTTGGTTCTATATTTAGTTTTGAAAAATCTTGATAGAAACCTACTAGAATTTCCTGTAAACAAACAGTTAGATTGACTTTTTGAACTTTAATCTTAGTGTCTCCTGTTTCTAACTTTGTTAGTGCAAAAAAGTCTTGAACAAGTTTCGTTAGTCGTTGTGCCTTTGAAAAAGTAATTCTTAAATATTCATGTCGAATGTCTTCACAAAGGGTATCATCTTCTTTTAGTACTTCAATGTATCCCAAAATTGATGTAAGTGGCGTTCTTAGGTCATGGGAAATATGCGTCATAATTTTCTTATGTGCATTTTCTAATTGATTCGTCCGTTCATTATTGGCTTCGATTTGTTGGATAAGACTATTTAGCATTTTTACCAGTTGAATTAATTTTTCATCGTTAGTTCTAAGTCTAAAATATGTATTTTTATGATCTGCTTGCAACAGATCCCTTAATGTATAATTGATTTTATGGATTTGTTTAGTGTAATGATAATGCCTAATTATAATAGCGACGCATATAACAGCAAGAACTGCAGAAACAATCCATCCAAATATCATGTTTTATCATTACTACCTAATCGGTAGCCAATTCCCCAAACAGTTTGAATATACTTCGGATTTGAAGGATCTTTTTCAATTTTCTTCCGGAGTCTTCGTATGTGAACCATAACAGTATTTTCATCCACATCGGAGGAATAAGGCTCCTCCCAAACTCTTTCGAAAAGCTGTGATTTTGAAAATACACGGTGTGGCTCTGACATTAAACATTTAAGGATAGCAAATTCCTTCGCTGTTAGTGATATAGATGTTTCTCCTACTCTAACTGAATATGTGTTCAAATCTATTTCTAAATCTTGGTATTGTAACAAAGGTGGTGTATTTTCATCATTTGTAGGCTGATAATATAAGTATCTACGTAATTGTGCTTTAACACGAGCAATAAGCTCTCCAATTAAAAAGGGCTTGGTGAGATAATCGTCAGCACCTAAACCAAGTCCTACAATTTTATCAGCTTCTGCATCTTTGGCCGATAAAATAAGGACTGGTACTTGCTCTTTACTACGAATTTTTCTCAGGACTTCAAAACCGTCTAAGCCGGGTAGCATCAAATCAAGAATGATTAATGCATATTTTCTGTGTGTAAAAAAGGTATAGGCATCATCGCCATTCCCTACTGCATCTACATGATAACCTTCCTTTTCAAGCTCACGCGTAACTAAATGTCTTATTTCATCATCATCTTCTACCACTAAAAGGTTAACCACCTCCATAAAAATTCACCTCACCTTTATTTTTAATCTATATTACATCATCATTTTTACTTAATCACTGGTTTGATATTCAACTTATATAGATCAGTGATTAAAAACATCAGTATTTATATAGCGATAGTAACCTAATAGCCCACCCGAAACAACGATTATTATTGAGATATAAACACCGGGTGTCCACAAACTAATTTCTGGTAGGTTTTGTGGATAATGGGAAAATAAATACGGTAACAACCATGGGTCTAATGTAATGTATTTAGGTGATGCACCAAAAAGCGTACTTATCATTACAACAAATACACTTGCTACAGCACACAAAACATATTTTCTCAGCAATATGCCAAGTGTTGCAGACAATGGTATTAATGCACTATATAATAGAACTGTTTCAATTAAAAATACCAATTGATTCCCAACAATAGAAAGAGTTAATGGTTGGCCTAGTAACAAAATACCTATAACTAAATCAAAAGCAAAATTTATCATGATAATGAGACTAATAATGCAAAACGCGGTTATCAATTTGGAAAGATACCAATGACTACGACTAAATGGATAGGTTAGTAAGGTTCCAATACTTCTTTCTTCATAATCACGAACAAAAATATAACCTGATAAAAAAGTAAAAAAGCTTGGACGTATCCATAAATTCATGTATTGAGAATTTAAAAATACATCCCAACTTAAACTTCTTGTGCTAGCTTGAATGAAACTCCAAAGAACATGAATTACCAACAAAGCAATTATAACCCATAATATTTTAGAACGTTTAAATTTATACAATTCCATATAAATTTGGGTTAGCATTCTTGAACCTCCACAATAGTTATAAACATTAGTTTGTAATAAATATTTTAATAACTACCTTCATTTTTTAGTTTAACGATATAATCTTCTATAGAACTTTTTGAAATAGTTAATTCACTTACCTCTAAATTGTTTGTAATTAATGTACGTGCAATAGCGGCTGCATGCTCAGATTGTTCATAAATTAAGAGAGTATCATCTTCTAATACTTTATAGTCTGTAATCTGTAAGTTTTGTTCCAATAGAAAAGATGCTTTTTTTACATCATCTACCCTTAGTTTAAGAAATTGACGTGTTTTTTGTAATAATTCGTTTCTATCTACAACCTTCAACAGTTTTCCACGATCAAGAATCCCAATATGAGTTGCTATTCCTTGGAGATCATTTACCGAATGGCTGGTTAGTACAATCGTAACATTTTTGGTACTCGTCAACTGCTGAAATAAAAGGAGGACAGTTTTCGATTCTACTGAGTCTAGACCATTTAAGGGGTCGTCCAAAAGAAGCAATTCTGGTCGATGAAGCAAAGCACGGGCAATACCTAATCTTTGCCTCATGCCCAGAGTTAGTGACGAATAACGAGTATCTATCATATTATCCAGTTCTATCATTTTGAGTGATTCAAAAACACTGTTTTTATCTAGAACACCCATCAATCGACGATGCAGTTCTAAATTTTCATACAGAGTTAAGTTTGGAGAAAACCCTAATTCATTACCCATGTAACCTATTCTCTCGAATAAGTTGTATGCTTTTTTTGAAGTTGAATTACCAAAAAGTTTGATTTCACCTGATGTTGGGGAAATCAGTCCCATAATCATTTGTAATATAGACGATTTTCCTGAATCGTCTCCTCCAAATAATCCATAAATTTCATTACGTTGAACGTTCAAGTTTACATGATCAACTAATATGTTTGTACGATCTTTTTTTGTCAATCCTTTTGTTTGTAGTACATAGGTCATCTTTATCCCTCACACTATATTACTATCTATATTATAACTTAATTTATTTTTATTTTTAATTAATCTCTTTACGATGAAACCACTTTATACTGCTAATGGTAATTAAAATACTTAGGCAAATTACGGCAATCAAAACAGACCAGAAAATATTAGAGGGTACAAGTAAATGACTGTTATTATTTACAAGTGCATAACCCATATATACGAGCCTCACTGGCCATGCCCAAGGAATAAACACCCAAATATCATTTCCGACATTGGTCGCACCGATTATTGATGCGGCTAAAATCCCAAATACTCCAAAACCTACTGAGATTGCCCAGCCAAACATTTCACCAATCCATAAAGAAAAGAGGAATAATGGCATTCCCGATATCCAGTTTACAATCATGACGACAGAGAATTCTCTCCAAGGATAATCCAATGGAATTTCTAAAATTCCTCCAGCAATAAACAATAAAATAAAGAGTAATAATGTACTTAAAAAGGTTTGTACAGCTAATACTAATATCTTTGCACCATAAAGTTTGTAAGGTGATTGAGACCGTACCCTAAGACTCCTCCAATTACCAGAAGTTGTCTCAATATTTGCGGCTAAACCTGCAATTAGCCCCCAGCCAAGCGGTAACCAAACCCCTGACCAGATTTGATTGGTAAAATCTAGTAATTGTATCCATGTATCGGAATCTATATTATTAAGTGAAACATAATACGTAGAAATGAACACTACTACAAATGGAGGTATCGTTAACAACCACGGGATCGATGTCCGTTTATATTTTAACCATTCTGAATACATCGCCTTAATCATAATTACCGAACCTCCCGACGATTAAACCAAACAGATCCTAATATTAAAAATACGATAACTCCAATAATGCTTAGAAAAATTGCAATTGGTATAACACTTGGATCCCAGAAAGGGCTATCATTTTCTAAAGCCATTCCATTTGCATGAAAACCGAAAATTGGCTCTAATGCTCGAATAGGCCATGCCCAAGGATTGATTATCCAGTACGATTTTTCAGCCATTAGTACACCGGAAACAAACCCAGCAAGACCAACACATATCGTACCACCGAATCCAATCATATGCGCAATCCAAACCATAATTGCCAACTGTGCTAAAGCTGAAAACCATGCAACAATAGAACCTGTCAAAACATCTAAAATAATCAATTCTCCTGATACTTGCCAGAAATTAAATAAAAATACGAATATAGTAAAGAATACACTAGCAAAAAGAGTTTGTATTGATAAAATAGTATATTTTGCCCAATATAGTTTGTTTGTAGAAAATGAATTTACGCGTAATACTTTCCACGCCCCAGAACGTTTTTCATAAGAAACCGACAGAGCAGAAAGCAAGGCAGCACCAATTGGAATTCCAACAACGGACCACCAATTAAAAACATTCATCCATGTATGTTCCCAAGTTGCACCTATAGGAGCAATTATATTAAAAATAGCCTGTGCTAGTGCCAAAATAAGTGGACCACAAACAATAATCCAAGGCGTTAATGTTCTACGATATTTAATCCATTCTGATTGAATAAAACCAATCATCTATACATACCTCCCTGAGAATCATTTACATAGCGAATAAAAATATCTTCAAGATCTTCATCATTTCTACCTTGATTCATTAGTTCCTCAAGTGAGCCTTGATAACGAAGTTGACCTTGGCTTATAATTCCCACGTCTGTTACAATTTGAGCCACTTCATTTAGAATATGACTAGAAAGAATAACTGTAATCCCGCTTTCTGCAAAGGAACGTATAAGAGATCGCATCTCCCGTATTCCCATTGGATCAAGACCATTTGTAGGTTCATCAAGAATTAGAAGCTTTGGGTAATTAAGCAAAGCTATCGCAATACCTAATCGTTGTTTCATACCAAGAGAATACTGTGAGACCCTTTTTTTAC
>CADBNU010000381.1 GCA_902796085.1 Heyndrickxia coagulans | reverse complement strand
ATATAACTTTCAATGCTTTTGCTGGTAAATAATGTTCAATATTTCTCTTGAAAAATATCCGATGTTATGTTTCTATTAATAGTGGAAAATAAAATAGAAAGTCCGCAACTTGCGGCAGAGGTTCTAGCTACCCTCTATAAAAAACTAAGGAATGTCATACTTTCGTTAGTATGGCTTTTTTGTTTGTTATGAGGTTATAGTCACCCTCTATAAAAAAACTAAGTGAGAAGCAGTACTTCCCTTAGTACTGCTTTTTTCTTTAGAAAGGAGAAGCTTACATGTTAAAAGATGAAAAAGCAGTTGTTGTGTTTAGTGGAGGTCAAGATAGCACAACATGTTTATTTTGGGCAAAAAAGACCTTTAAAGAGGTAGTTGCTGTCACATTTGATTATAACCAACGTCATAATAAAGAAATCGAATGTGCCCAAGCTATAGCCAAAGAGACTGGTGTTAAGCATTACATTTTGAATATGGATTTATTAAATCAACTTGCACCGAATGCATTGACAAGAAATAATATCGCAGTGAAAAATGGGGAAAATGGCGAATTGCCATCAACCTTTGTACCTGGAAGAAATTTACTTTTTTTATCTTTTGCCGCAGTCTTAGCCAGTCAAGTCGGTGCCAAGCACTTAGTAACAGGGGTAAGTGAAACGGATTTCAGCGGTTATCCGGATTGTCGTGATTCGTTCATTAAATCATTAAATGTTACGATCAATTTAGCGATGGATCAAGATTTTGTGATCCATACACCTTTAATGTGGTTGGATAAGGCGGAAACTTGGAAGTTAGCTGATGAGTTAAGGATATTAGATTTAATTAAAACAAAAACATTAACCTGTTATGAGGGAATAATTGGCGACGGTTGTGGAACGTGTCCTGCTTGTGTCCTCCGTAGAAACGGGTATGAAAAATATATTCAAAGTAAAAAAACAGCACAGTGTTGAAGGAGATTGTATAATGAGAGTATTTTTATATTTAGCTTCTATTATTCTAGCGAATGTGTTGACTGCAGCATTTCAACCATTAGAAGTCGGTATACTTATTATTCCAATTGGCACGTTTTTAATTGGATGTACATTTATATTTCGGGATATTGTTCAAAATAAATATGGTCGTAAATTAACATATCTTTTCATTGCCACTGCTTTAGTTTTATCAGCTTTTGTTTCCTATTTATTAGGTGATACTTTAATGATTGTAATGGCGTCCGCCGTATCCTTTTTAATTTCAGAGGCGTCGGATACGGAAATTTATACACGATTAAAATTGTCCATTGGGTGGAGAGTCTTCTTAAGTGGGATTGTTGGAGGATTTTTAGATTCTGCTATCTTTGTTATTTTAGGATTAAGTCCTTTAGGTGCTGGATTTATTCCGTGGGAAGCTGTCCCAGTGGCGATTTTAAGTCAACTTATTGTGAAAATTCTTTTCCAAAGTATTGGTGCTATTACAATTGTTCAAATTGTAAAACATCCGAAGTTAAGAGCGGTCATTTATTAAAACAAAACGACAGAACATAGTGGGCTACTACGTTCTGTCGTTTTCTCTTGATTATGCAAGTTTATCTTTTGATTGATTTGAATTTAATTCAGAATCTGAGTTGTTTTTTTTCAGTCTAAATGGTGCAATTATTAGTGCGACAATTAAGATAACACCTAAATATCCGACTAATGGAAGGAAACTTGAAACAAGACCAGTAAAACCAATAAAACTTAATCCAAATTCACTGATCAGTGCAATCACTAAAATAACATTAAATTTCTTTGTACCAGTTTGTGCAAGTCGTGCAACAAAACCGTACACTACACTCACTGTTGTATTAAATATCATTCCGAAAATGACAATGGACATTATTGTTCCTAAGATTGGTGAAATTTCATTGATAATACCGAGTAACGGCATATCAAGAGTGGCAACTTCTTCAATTTTAATGAAGATGGCAAAGTGGACAAGTTGAATTAAAATTCCTAGTCCGAGACCACCAGCAAGTCCACCGAAAGCCGCGATTTTCGGATCCTTAATTGTACTTCCCGATATAATCGCCATAGATGCACCTAGTGTAAGGTTCATACAAGCATAGTTAAGGCAAGAGACGAACCAATTCGGAAGTGAAGAAGGTGTTTCTACAGCAGTTGCTAATTTGTTTAACGATGCAAATGAGCTATCTAATGTCACAAGAGTATATACTGAAATAATGATAATTAAAATAATTAAAAATGGTGATACACTACTAATGATCGAAACGACACGACTGGTGTTAAATAGAGAAGAAACAAAAACTAGTAAAGTCATGATTAAGGAACCCACAAAGTATGGTAAACCAAATTGTTGGTGTAAACTAGCACCTGCACCAGCAATCATTAAGATTCCCATACCGAAAAGTGTAAAAATTAAAACGTAATCAATAATGGTCCCTACTAGTCGACCGCTTACTTGATAAATTACTTCTTTGTGAGAAGTAGCCTTTGTACGACTTCCTAACCAGACGAGAACCATCCCACAATAAGCAAAAATTGCTGTTGAAATTATTGCACCAATAGAACCAATTAATCCGAAACTGGTAAAATATTGTAATATCTCTTGACCGGATGCAAAGGCTGCTCCGACAATAATCCCGATAAAAGCGCTTCCAATTTTTAAGATATCTTTCATATTTTAAAATTTCCCCCTTGTTATCTAATGTCTCCCATTGATGAAAGAAAATACCCCTCAAAAACAATATATCAAAATTCTGTAATAATTAATTTATTGAAAAAATAAAAATAAAGCGTGATTATTTGT
>CADBNU010000380.1 GCA_902796085.1 Heyndrickxia coagulans | reverse complement strand
TAGAACGGCATCAAATTTGTTGATTTCCACATCATCAATAAGCCTTTTCATTGCTGGCCGACCCTTTATCGATTTTCCACTAATCCCATCGTCTACATATTCTTCAACAACTTCCCAGTTGTAAAGTTGAGCATATTGTCGAAGTGTTTGAAGTTGAGCGGTTATACTGTACCCTTCTTTAGCCTGCTCTTCTGTACTAACAAGGGCATATATGGCTACTTTTTTAATTTCCATCTCTTAACCTCCTTCAAAATGATTTTACAATGAATTTTTAAAGAGGAGAAATGGAAGTAAAGGATTTCAAATATAAAAATCAAACTGAAACATCAAAATTAACATATTCATGTTTTTTTACTAAATTGGAAATAAACGAAGGGAGAGAAATTGATGAAGTCACAGTTAATGGGGAATTTGAAAATTTTAGAACGTATAAACTAGAAAGTGAACTTAAGTATAGATTAGTAATAAAATTGGAATAAATACTATTAACGTATTTTCTTACTCCTCTTTTAAGGAATATAATAAGATTAGAGGAGGAGAAAAATGAGTTGGACCAAAGAAAAAAATATTCGAAATGCAGGTCATTGGCTTGCGAGAGCAATTGAATTAATTGAATTAAAAGATTATCAAAAACGGAATGGAACAGTACCTACAATATATAGAGGTGGGGTATTTAACGTTGAACTAGGAGAGGGCAATTTAGGAGGGGAAAAGAATAAAAGACGGCCTTGCTTAATTATTAGTAGGAATCAATTAAACAGTGGAGATACTGTTGTTTTGATTCCATTAACAACTAAATTCAAATATAACCTTGTGAAAGGAGTGAAAACACCAAAATATAAAAATCATTACATACTCCTTAAATCCAAATATCCCTTTTTAAACGAAGATTCATGCGTTAAGTTCGAAGATATTAAAACGGTAGATAAAGTAAGAATTGGTGAGCATTTAGGGAATATTGACGTGAAAGATTTGGATCTTATGAGAAATCGTTTATTATTTGCAATGGGATTTTAAATTTTATAACGAAAATAATCAACTTTTCCCCAAAAAAATTGACTGGTTATCACTTGTCAATATGAATAATTAATGATATTCTTTAATTAGAAAATATTTTATGTTTAGATTGCCTCGTCGCAGTCAGAGAGACTATATTTTATAGGTTACTGTTTGGGGGCTTTTTAGTCCCCTATCCAATTTAAGCACATAATACAATCGTTTAAGCATATAATATAACATGTTTAGATTGCCATGTCGCAATCAGAGAGGCCCAATCATTAAGATTGGGGTTTAAGGCCATTCCATTTTGGAATGGTCTTTTAATTTGGTATGTGTAAAATTTTACTCGAAGGGCAGATGAGTGGAAAAAAATGGGAAGACGCTCTATCATTTAAATGTACGCTTGTGGGCGAATACATTTAGAAAGAGGTCTTCCTATGGATATTATATCAATAATTGCTAGATTATTAAAGGATACAAAAAGTCTTATTGAATTTGAAGAACAAGTTAAAATTCTGATCCAGAATGCCTTTACGCAATGGGTTGGGGAAATATTTGAGACGTTAGATAAAACAATTAAGCAGAAAAAGCTGGAGGATGGCTGGGAGTACTGCCGGAGTGATAACAGAAGCATTCAGTTTTTATTTGGAAATGTGACCTTTAAACGTTCACTAATGCATGACCAGAAAGGGAATTCACATTATCCTCTGGATGAATGGTTAGGGCTTTTACCATACCAACGATACAGCCCGTTAGTGGAGTTAAAGGTGGCAGAGTTGGCAAGTGAGAACACCTATCGGGAGGTAGCTGATATTTTAAAAGAATGGACAGCCGTGAGTCTCAGTCACACAACTGTAGGGAACATGGTGAAACACGTAGGGAAAACGCAAGCTGAAGCCGACAAGGCACTTGTAGAAGAGCTAGAAATAGCTGATTCCCTACCTGAGGGGAAAAAGGTAGATTACCTGTTTTCCGAAGCTGATGGTATATTCGTCCGGGGACTAGAAAAGAAACAGGGGATGGAAGTCCACCACGCCATTCTCTATGAAGGATGGGAAACCAATGGCAAAAGAGTCTCTCTACACCATCCCGTTGTTATCATGACGACGGAATCCATCCAGACATTTTGGGATGAAGTCCAAGCCGTAGCAGCCAACACCTATTCCCTTGAAAAAGCTCGTGTCATAACAAATAGTGATGGAGGTGCGGGGTACACAGCTGAACGGTTTCAAACAGCATTCTCACAGTCGGAATATCCGGTGCTCAACCAGCTGGATACCTACCACGTTGCACAAGCCATTGTAAGGACATTTGGGGGCGGAAAAAGCGAGATTAAAGAGCAAATTAGAAAAGCAATTCAAACGCGTGACTGTGACCGATTCACGTTATATTTGGATACGTATGAGAGCACATTGACTGATGAAAAGAGCCTTAAGAAAATCAAGGAATTCCGTTCGTATATCTTGAAAAATTGGGAACGCATTTTTGACTGGAGAGACAAGGTTGAAAACGTGCCAGAAGGTGCAAGAGGCCTAGGGGCGATGGAATCAAACCAAAGGCATATCTCATTCAGAATGAAGAAAAGGGGCATGCATTGGAGCAAAAAAGGCGCAGAAGCCATGGTGAAAATTAAACAAGGGATTCTTAACCAGACATTGAGGGAAGCTTATTTGAAACACCGTACAAGAAGTGGGAAAAAACAAAGGGAATTAAAACAAGCAATAAGGTTATCAGAGCTATTTAAACAGCCAGTACGTCCGTCAATCGGGGTGAAACGTGGATCTGTCGCTTTATATACAAGCCATTCATCTGCAATGGGGCATTTAAGCAAAATTCTTGGGTATTAATTTCAGCCTAGATAAGTGGCATTAATTTGGAAAATTATTGCCACTTATCCAGGAGAGCAAGCGAAGCGCGGTAGCCGAAAAGTGTACAAAAAAGAGTGTCTTGAAAACCCGATATTTAAATACTATCGAGAAAAACTTGACACATACAAGTGTAATTGTGTACATTTTTGAATGAGGTTTCATCCACAATAATCATGGTTACATTGGATCAATCTTGAGCTTCAATGGCATAATCAACATAATAGTGCAAAATACACCAAAAACTTGTATCATGTTCACCAACAAGCCGACTAATGGCGTTCTTGGGTATATCTTTTGCTAATGTAATAATCCATGCATCAAATAGTAACGT
>CADBNU010000379.1 GCA_902796085.1 Heyndrickxia coagulans | reverse complement strand
TTTACGTATATATCAGATATTTCTTATGTGTAATATTTTAAAACATCAAAGAAACGTTCAACGACCAACTATAATCTGTTTTAACTAAAATACATTTTTTTAAAGAGAAATTTATATGTATCAGTGATTTTATTTTCTTAACAAATAAATTAAGTCTATGAAACAAATATAAAGTTAATTAATTGATTATTTAATTTTATAGGTGTAAAATTATTGAATCAAAAAATTTCAATTAGAAAAGGTTAATGTTATTTATTAGGAAATTTCAAGCAAACTATCGTTAAAAGGCCAGGAGGGAATGATGAATACTGAATAACTTTTACATTGTTGCGCGTGGAAGGATAACAACAAAGAGAAACAGGAGGAAAAAATGGAACGTGAAAAAACAATAGGAATTTTCTTTATCATTGGTGCTTATACATTATGGGGAATTTTACCAATCTATTGGAAGTTTTTGGATGAAGTCCCATCCTCTGAAATTTTGGCTCATCGGATTGTTTGGTCGTTTGTTTTTATATCCATTATAGTAATTTTACGAAAAAGAAAACAATTAAAGAACTTCTTTAAAGTTCAAATGAGTCAAAAGAAAACATGGTTTGCACTGTTTCTAACTTCTTTACTTATTAGTACGAACTGGCTAACGTACATATTTGCTGTGAATAAAGGACATATTGTAGATGCCAGTTTAGGTTATTATATTAATCCACTAGTTTCAGTGTTATTAGGAGTTTTTGTATTACGTGAAAAGATCAACAAGTTGCAAACATTCTCCTTTATTTTAGCAGGAATTGGTGTTCTTTATATGACCATTTCAATTGGAAAATTTCCATGGATAGCACTTATATTAGCTTTTTCTTTTGGATTTTATGGCTTAGCTAAAAAATTGATAAAAGTGGATTCCATTTTAGGATTATTCCTAGAAACTTTATTCGCTGTGCCATTTGCTATTATATTCTTATCATATTTAGGTATAAATGGACAGCATAGTTTTACGACTGGAACGGTTCAAATTGATTGGTTGTTAATGGGATCAGGAATTGCAACGGCATTGCCACTTTTATGGTTTGGAATTGGAGCACAAAAAATTCCTCTTTATCTACTCGGTTTCTTACAATATATAGCGCCGACCATTAGTTTATTTCTTGGTGTACTTTTATATGACGAAGCTTTTACAATAGACCACATCATAACTTTTACATGTATTTGGATTGCGATTTTAACTTTTACGATTTCAAATATTCGTTATCCGATGAGGAATTTAAAAATATCAACAACTAGAAAACCAAATGAAAAAATGCATTAAAAGGTGACCTTCTTGGTCATCTTTTTTATATTGATACAAAATTTTTTTAATTCAGCTCTTTATTTACAGGAAATACGATAATTTCTACTTGAAAATTGGTATGTTTGTGCGAAATCAAGGGAAAAACGTGCGGAAAATAAAAATACTGTGCGAAAGTCGATAAAAAATGTGCGAAACTTAAAAAAATCGTGCGAAATCGGCTAATAATGTGCGAAAATATCATTTTTTGTGCGAAACATCTATAAAGCAAATAGTCTAAATGTAACGGGGATCACTTTTTAGGTAAATTTTATCTAAAATATTTTATTTTTTGGTTTCTTTACTTATACTATTAATAAAATCTTACAAAATGTTGTGAGGAAGGCGAGCGATGTTTACAGATCAAACAATTATTGTAACAGGTGCAGCAATGGGAATAGGTAGAGAAATTGCCTTCGCATTTGCGAAAGCTGGAGGCAATGTAGTTTTAGCCGATATCAATGCTAGTGTAGGAAAAAATACAGAAGAACAAATAAATTTATTTAACAATCGGACTATTTTTGTGGAAACAGATGTAAAAAAGGAAGAAGATGTCAAACGTTTGATCGAATATACGGTGCAAACGTATGGAAGAATCGATTGCTTAGTAAATAATGCAGGGATCAGTAAATTCGTACCTATTTTTGAGTTAAGCTTATCTGAATGGGATGAAGTGATTCAGACAAATTTGCGAAGTGTTTTCCTATGTTCAAAAGAAGCAGGAAGATATATGAAAGAAACTGGTGGTGCTATCATTAACATCGCATCGACAAGAGCGTTTATGTCTGAACCACATTCAGAAAGTTATGCTGCATCAAAAGGAGGAATCATTGCTCTTACCCATGCTTTAGCAGCTAGTCTAAGTCCATATCATATACGGGTAAATTCCATTAGTCCTGGTTGGATTCACACGGGCGATCCAACAAAATTAACAGAAACGGATCATCGTCAACACTGGTCAGGTAGAGTGGGAAAACCAGAAGATATTGCGCGATTGTGCTTATTTTTGGCCAATAGAGAAAACGATTTTATAACCGGACAGAATTTCACCGTAGATGGGGGAATGACGAAAAAGATGATTTATGAAGAATAAATAATTTCTAGGTCCCGAATAAATAGGACCTAGACTTAATGTTACGAGAATTCTTAAAACCGAACATTCAATATGATTTGATAAAAATATTATAGTTCAATGCAATTATTCTATTCTTTTATTCTTTTTATAGGACCATCTTAAAGAAATTAATTCCATTACATACTTTATTAAAGCAATAAAAATACATGGCATTACCAAATCAATAACGAACTCGAAGAAAGTTGAGGTTATTCCATTAAAAAAGGTAAATCCAATAATAAGGAGAAATAAAAATAAAAGATTATTTTTCAAAAGCAAATTCTTTTCTTTTTTATAGTCTGCTTCTGTAAAAATTTCGGTATACTCTATGCCTGAAAATACATATCTTAAAAAGATATATACACAAAAGAACCATAGTGAAAATAAACCAAATACTTCAATCGGAATATTTTTATTAAATATTCCAGTGATAGAAAGAATAATAACAAAAATTAAGATCATGCAAAAAATTACAGCTGATTCTGCTAAAAAGTAAAGTATATTCTTTTCTTTATACTCGTCATTTGGTAAAAGTTTTGATAGCCAAGATTTAATCACCTTTATCAACCTCCCAAAAAAGATCATCTAAAGTTTTTCCTAGTGTTTTAGCGATATTAATGCATAAATTTAAACTTGGATTATATTTGCCATTTTCAATTAAACCTATCGTTTGTCTTGACACATTCACGCTTTTCGCAAGTTCGACTTGAGTTAAATTCTTTTCGATACGGGCTAATTTTACACGGTTTTTCACTTAAACATCACCATTCAGAAAAATTTAATGTAAAATATATATAACATTATGTTATGTATATTTTACATAATAAAGATTTAGATGTCTAGGTATTTTTTTTAAATTTCCATTTTATAACGAATCAGAATGATTATAATTAAATTTACCGAAAATTCTACAGCTAACATCATAATGTATTCGAAATAGAGAGAATTCAAATTTTTTAATCTGTAACGGTTTACCAATACGATACTTAAAGTATGATATTTAACAGGGAAAGTTGTATCGGTTATCAAATGAATTAAAGTTCACGGTGATGAAATACAGGAAGTGATTCAATCGAAATAAATGGAATGAGATAGCTTTTTTTGTGAATTCTATATTAAGATTCACTACACCGGGACAAAAATGGATCTTTGTGGGCAGGCAAATCGTTTAATGTTAAATTAGGATCAATAAGTGTTTCGATAAAAGTAAAGGGGGAGAGGTACGTGGAATTGGAATTAGAAAAAGCTATTCAATTACGTAAAAATGGAAATCTAAAAAAATCAAGTGAAATACTTATGAATTTAGTTGAACAATATCCTGATCATGCAACAATAAATTATCATTGTGCATGGAGTTTAGATCTATTAGGATATGAAGAGAAAGCGGTTCCATTTTATGAAAAAGCCATTGATCTAGGATTATCTTCAAATGAATTAGAAGGAGCTTTTATTGGATTAGGCAGTACATATCGGACATTAGGTGAGTATGAAAAATCAAAAAACATATTACGCAAAGGAATGGATTTATTTCCAAATAATAGAGCCATCCAAACCTTTTACGCTATGACCCTTTATAATTTAGGCGAACACCGTATGGCCATAGAATTATTATTAAGATGTTTGATTGAAACTACAAATAATGAAGAATTATTAAAATATAAAAAGGCAATCATCTTTTATTCGGATAAATTAGATATGATTTGGAAGTAGGAATAAAATTTTTTTATAAAAAAATGTATCTTTATAACTCAGTTATACGTAATAATGTAGATAACATATTTAGGGAAAGAAACGAAAAGAATATATACTGTATCTAAATTGTTTAATAGAATATATCATATTTGTTTTAATATTAAAACCTATAATTTCCCGTTCTTAATATATTAAATCATAATAGTACTAGTTAATCGGACAATGAATGGGAAATTTATTATTGATAAATATTATTATTGAAAATAGTTTAATTATAAACTTTATGTTCAAAAATTCTCAGTAAAAAATTTTTAGGAGGAAGTTAGATTGAAAAAAATTATTGTGCTTACTTTATTATTTCTCTTTTCATTTGTACCCGCTACATTTGCCCATTCCCATTTAGAGGTTTCAACTCCTGAAGATGGTGAAGTTATTACTGAAAATATCGATAGTATAACCTTAACTTTTGATGGTAATGTTGAGCAAGGAAGTACAATTGAGTTATTTGGTCCAGATGGACAAACAGTTCCGATCGAAGAAATTATTGTTACTGATACGGAGGTTATTGGAAAAATCTCGAATGAATTAGAAAATGGAAATTATCGAGTAGTATGGTCTATCATAAGCGCAGATGGTCATCAAATGGAGGGTGAATTTTCATTTGAAATCAATGTTCCTGAAACAGAAACACCAGTAGATCCAAATGATCAAGAAAATCCGGAGGTTGAAACTGAAAAGGATGATAAAGGAAACCAAAATGATGAGGAAAAACAAGAGATCGATCAAAATGAGGACTTTAGTCATCAAGCAGAAGATGAGGGATCATCAAATCTAATTCCGATTGTTATTGTCATGTTAATTTTAGCTATTATGATTATTTTCTTTGCATTAAGGAGAAAGAAATAATTTATGATTTCTGTCATTTTTAGTGAGTTTATTATATATTTGTGTGTTTCGATCTTAATGGGGACTTTTATCCTGACCTTCGTTCCAAATAACTATCGTCCATTTATATATGTAAAAAAAGGAATATTAATACTTGCTACGGTCGGAATCGCTTTATTTTCCTTTATGCCTATACTTAGATTGATTTTCAATTTACAGGGAAGAATTGGTTGGCAAAAGGGATTCCAGACAGTACTATTGACTTTCGATATTGGAAAGGCATGGATCTTTACTGTTTTCGTCGTTTTTCTATTACTATTTTTTATATTAAGGTTTTATCATTCGGATCAATCAAACTATTCATGGATTGGATGCCTTTTAACCTTGGTGCTCATTTTAACCCTTTCTTGGTCTAGTCATGCCAGTTCTTTAGAACAAGAAAAAGGACTCATAACCCATCTAGTTCATTTTACTGCTGTTAGCATTTGGATTGGAACTTTGTTGATTGTTAGTTGGTTTTCCAAAAACTACGGTAATTGGCTAATGTTTCTAAGGTGGTTCACTCCACTTGCAGTCGGTTGCATTCTTTCAACAGTTGTATCAGGAATTATATTGATGTCCTTTTTTGTTGACCTTTCACATTATCTATATGCGTGGACCGTAAATTATGGAAATTTTTTATTAATAAAACAGTTAATGATTATATCATTACTTGCTTATGCAGCCATTAATGGTATTTTTATTCGTCATAATTTGAAAAAGGATAAAAATTTTAATCCAATACCTTGGTCGAGAGTTGAGAGTATTGTTGCGTTATTGATTTTTTCTATAACAGCGGCAATGGGGCAACAATCACCGCCGGGTGGAAATACATCAGAAGTTTATGACCTGTCAATCCTATTTGAACTCCTATACCAAGGAGAATATTATCCTGGAGCGGATTTACAATTTAGTCTTAATACCACAAGTAGTTTACTATTAATCATTGCATGCCTGTTTCTAGCCATGATTTTCTACACTTTTTATAAGAAACAATCGGCGATGATCACCATTTTACTTAGTATTCTATTTGTGTTCTCAAGCTATTTAGCTATCTTGACAAGCCTAGTTTAAAAGGGTTAAGTAATAAAATTAGAAATACTTGGGGCTGTTCAAAAAGTCAGTCCCTTTAACATTTTTTAAAAATAATATAGTAAAATGATCATTCATAAAATTAGGGAATTTATTCATATGAGGATTCTTTTTGTCGAAGTTAAGAAGCTAAAATTAAAGTAAAGGGATTAAGAGATGAAGAGAATGGATGTAGTATATGCTTATGAATTATAACGAGGAGTTCAATGCAGTAGTTAATGAAGCGGTAATTAAAAAAAGGAGCAGCATGTTGTATTTATAACATCGAATAGATATCTCAATTATAATAAAGATGAAATAATCAATTGGACGATCTTAAGCTAAATGATTAATGCCTTATTATCCTGACGGAATTAAATTGGTTACTAAAAGCATCCTCTTAAATTCTACAAAGCTGATCATCTTGGTGAAATCAAAGCGTTTTTGGCAGAGTGATGGGATATTAAATTTAAAGATTACACTTCTTTTAAAGTGTTTTTTATGAAGGAGTCTGGCCTTTTTTATCGAAGTAATATAAGGTTAACTGAATTGTGTGGAAACAAAAATAAATTAAGAGGTAATTACGTACTAATACGGAGAGGCTTAAATGGAACTCTATTTTTATGATGAACGTTTCAAAAAAGAAGTTTTTACCTGCGTTTGTAAAAGAAAATTTTCGAGATGTGAGTGAAATCGTTTTAGGATTGAACTGTATAAATCGAATTGCACAAGTTTTTATTGATGAAGGAGTTCGAGTAATGGGACGGAAAGATGAACTTATTATAATGAAATATTACTTATAATTGTACTTAAAATGGGAGGAAATACCAATGACTTCAATTATCGCAATTATTTACCAAATAATCGTTTTTGGACTCATAATTTTGTTTGTAGTGTCTTTTTTTCTTTTTATTAGGAGAATATTGATAAACGCCACTTTAAGAATAAAAAAGTTAAATGAAATCGGAGAAAAGTTGGATAAAATTATTGAACACAATGAACAAATTATAACCTTATTGGAAAAGAAAGATTAAGTACCGGACCAAAACTATTTTAATATCATAAGTTTATAAATTGAACTCCTTCATGTTCATCTTTCAAAAGAAACGACCTTATGTGAGTTAGAATAAAAAATATTGTGGAACAAGACGGAAAATGTTGAGCTAAAAGAAATTAATAAAGATAATAAATAATAATTCCCGACTTAGGAAAATACGAATTATAACTGTTAGTTTTTGATTTCAAGAGTTTCGTTAATATTAGCTGATTCAGAGTTTTTTCCTGTTACTCGCTTATAGAAAAAGGCGATTTTCTTTAATAAGTTTCCTTGTTCCCAATATTCGGCAGCTTCTACGTTAATTTTTATGAGAATAAGATTAGGATCATCATACGTAGTTTGTAATACTTTTTCATACATTTTACTCCACAATTCTTTTTTCTTAACTACATCTTCAACGATTTCTGCTTTTCCACGTACAGACACATAGGACTTTCCTACATAAGCTACATTTACATTCTGATTATGTAAAATTTCTCTATATTTATTAGTTTCTTTTTTAGTAAAAAACCATAGGTCACCATCAAATTCAACTTCTTGTGTTTTCATTGGGCGAGATACAAGCCCTTCTTCAGTCACAGTAGTTAGCATAGCAGTTTCAACGTCTTTGATAAGTTCCCTTAACGTTTCAATTTCTTTCTGGTTCATTCTACTTGTCATTGAAATCACCTCGTTTTATTTACAGTTATAAAGTACCCAATATAAAAATGAATATCCAAAAAACATAAGCTTTATTTTGAAAAAAGAAGGCAAGATAAGCTCTTTAGAAATATAATCAGGAATTTAATTGACATTGGGAATTTTTAGAAAAGATGAAGTTAACTTATTGCTTAAATGTTTCATTTATCTATCTTTTATAAAAAGATCTCTTTTACTCTATATAGAGGAGATGGAGAATATTGGTACAAGTAGTCAATTTCATTAACTGATCTTTGATTGCGATTAGGTTAGTTAAGTTTTTTTCGACTTCTGTGAAGTGTCATACATTATTTTCCCAAACATTCTAAACCACCTTATTTTATCTTAAAACTCTTCATAAACGTTACAAATTAGCTCATGCTAAAGATCTATTTCAACTCTTTAATATAATATTGCCCTCTGTGACATAAGTGGATTCCATTTCATTTTGTATTTGAACTATGCTCTGGTTCGATTATCAGAGTGGATCTTTTCAAGAAGGTATAGTTTATGTTGTTCGAAGAAAGAAGAAGGTGTAATGGCCATTTTGAAACACTTATACGGAAGATTCAAAGAATAGTTCAATAAGTTTAGGGAATTATGTGAAAAAAAGGCTTATCCTTATTAAGGAGACGTTTTAATGATTAAAGTTATTGGTATAACGGAAGAACATAAACTAGAAATCCATACTGAGAATATTAATGAAATAAACTTCTCGAATTATAAATGGTTTTGGGCTGATTTTCATGAACCGACGGATAAGGAAATTGAACATTTATCTACTACGTTTCATTTTCATCCTTTAGCCATAGAAGATTGTGTCCAAAGGCTACATCGACCAAAATTAGATTATTATGAAAATCATACGTTTTATGTTACCCATTCCGTCCTAAAAGAAAGTAGTGAACTTATTAAAAATGAATTAAATTTTTTCGTGGGGGCAAATTTTATCGTTAGTTTTCATCGTATGCCTGCTTTGGAAATTTCACAAGTGTGGGATAGGTTGTGTGGTGCAAATAACATTGAAAAATGGGATTCATATTACGTTTTTTATCAAATATTAGATAAGATTGTCGACAACTATTTTCCAATAATCTATAACATAGAGGATGAATTAGATCGAATAGAGCACAATCGACACCATAAGTCTATGAACGATTTAATGAATGAATTGTTTGATATAAGACATATGTTGTTAAATTTGCGTCATACAATTAACCCGATGCGTGATTTACTTTATCGAATGTTAAATTCCCATCATTTGTACGAGATCTGGAATAGAAGAGAATATTTTTCCGATATATATGATGCACTATTAAAATTATCTGAGATGGTGATGTCTAATCGTGAAATAACAGCAGATATTAGAGATAGTTATATTTCTCTTAATACCCATCAAACGAATAATGTTATGAAAGTACTTACTATTATTACTTCTATTTTTGCTCCCTTGACATTAATTGCAGGGATTTATGGAATGAACTTTGAAAATATGCCTGAATTAACATGGAAATATGGATATTTTTTCTCGCTTTGTTTAATGGGAGGAATCGGTATTTCTATGTATTTTTGGTTTAAAAGGAAAGGATGGTTTTAAGAAAACTTATTAACCCAAACTCGTATATTAAAGCAAAAGGT
>CADBNU010000378.1 GCA_902796085.1 Heyndrickxia coagulans | reverse complement strand
TACTTCCAAACTTAATATTAGCTGTATTTACAACTGCTCCCACTCCAGTAATAACCGCACATCCGAATAACGCTATTTGTTCAAAGGGAATGTTCTTATCTACTTTTACGACAGATTTTCGAGAAACTACGGCGTGATCAGAAAAAGCTGACACACCCAAATGATGTAAAATAGTTTCATCATCTTTATGAAGACGAATACCACCACCTAAAAGTGTTCCGTTCGTGTTGGACACGGCACCTTTTTCACAAAGGGCCGGACGACCTTCCTTACAAGGTATACATTCACCACAA
The DNA here is from genome assembly GCA_902796085.1 of Heyndrickxia coagulans. GTDB lineage: Bacteria > Bacillota > Bacilli > Bacillales > Caldibacillaceae > Pallidibacillus > Pallidibacillus thermolactis. The sequence continues at coordinate 6,817 of CADBNU010000378.1, read as the reverse complement.
CTTGGAACAAAGACGAATACAACATGATCTCCAGGTTGTAAATCGGTAACCCCTGCCCCCACTTCCTTGACTACGCCCGATGCTTCATGCCCCAATGCCATCGGTAATGGTCTTGGTCTAGAGCCGTCGATGACAGATAAGTCCGAATGACATAGACTAGCCGCCTTAACTTCTACTAAAACTTCCCCCGTTTGAGGCGGATCTAGTTCCAATGTTTCAATTGTAATCGGCCTACTATCTTTATAGGGCTTTGGCAATCCCATTTCTCTTAATACGGCTGACCTTACTTTCAATTCTCCCACTCCTTTTAATCAATAATGAAAGTTAAATAGATTATTTATACGACTTAAATAATAGCCCCAGTAAACACTTTTTACTGAGGCTCTTTTACTAGAATACGTTTTATTCATAATAGCCCTCTGTTGATTTCATCAGTTTCTTAAATTGTTCAGAGTCGTGACCGAACCAAACATCGGAATTTGTACGTTTGGCGTAATTTCTTATTTTTTCAACCGTTCGAGTATACCCGAGAGAATCATAGATGATTCCTGGAAGTTTAACAGGAGGTCCATAGTTTTCTGCTGAATAAATAGCATCTGAAGCTAAAATGATGCCACCTGTACCTGGTAAATCTACATGTAATCCAAGTAAACCATATGCATGACCTGGTCCGAAATTTAGAATCTTAATTCCCGAAACTAATTCAATTTCATCTTCATCCGGAGCTATCGTTTTCCATCTTAAATCATTCTTTATCCAAGCATCGACATCAGCCCAAATGTATGCCCCCATGTCTTTTGTCATTGCATAAGTTTTCATTACATTAGTCAGTTCATGATCATGGACGATAATCGTCGCATTTGTAAATAACTCTAAACAACCAGCATGGTCTAAATGAAGGTGGGATGCAACCACGTACTTAATATCCTCTGGACGAACTTTTAATTGTTCTAATCGATTAATTAAATAACAAGACTCGTCTTGAAAGGCTGGGAATAATTTTTGCACCCCTTCTGGCCACCTGCCTTCCTTTCCCATCCCTTCCGGATTACAACCAGTATCAAACAATATCTTTCCATCTGGATGATCAATAAGTACAGCATATACAGGAAATTCAATAAATTCTGCTGGTGGGTTTGGATTATCAATACTTGCTGGATTATGCATGGCAACCATATAATTTTTGTCCATTTTCATGGTTCCCGTATCAAGGACATACAACTTAGGTTTATTCATCCTTTTAACCTCCAACATTAGATTTTTTATCTCCTTATCAGGAGATCATGCTTATGCAAAGATCTAGGATTTTTTTACTAAATCGAACAGAAAGTCTTTCATAACTTAAATAAATGGCTATAAAACATTTTAATCTATTAAAATAAATATGAAATAATAATAGATATATGCATAATTTGGGTGATTCTCCTTAAAAAGAAAAATTCCTCATAATGGTTTAAAAATAAACATTTTATGAGGAATTTTTCTAAATTTATATTAAGTTTTGCAAGTTTCGGCAAATTTCATCCGTTACTTCTGTTGTTGAACAACTTCCCCCAATGTCAGGTGTTTTGCATCCTTGCTTCGTTACGTTTTCAATTGCCTGTAACACTTCTTCACCTAACGCTTGTTTTCCAAAATGATCGAGCATCATTTTCGCCGTCCAAATTTGTCCAATAGGATTTGCTCTATTTTTTCCTGCAATATCCGGGGCTGATCCATGAACAGGTTCAAACATTGATGGATATTCACCTGTTACGTTAATATTGGCTGAAGGAGCCATTCCAATACTGCCCATGATCGCCCCGCCGATATCAGTTAAAATATCACCAAATAAATTGCTTGCAACTACAACATCGAAGGATTCAGGATTCGTCACAAACATCGCTGCCAAAGCATCTATATGAATTTTTTTCGTATTGATATGTGTGAAGTCCTCGGAAACTTCAGCAAATACTTCATCCCAAAAAGGCATGGAATGCACGAGCCCATTTGATTTCGTTGCACTTGTGACCGACTTTCTGCGCTTTTCTGCAAGTTGGAAAGCATATCTCATGACACTTTCTGTCCGTTTTCTCGTAAAAATCGCGTTTTGAATGACAATTTCATCTTCACCATGATGAATCCTTCCACCTGAATCACTGTATTCACCTTCACTATTTTCTCGAACAACTACAATATCAAACCCATTCGGATTTTTTAAAGGAGAATCTAATCCTTGAAAGTAACGGGCTGGTCGTAAATTTATCGTTTGCTGAAATCCTCGGCGAATCTGGATTAGTAATCCCCATAATGAAATATGATCAGGAACACGTTCCGGGTCGCCAACCGCTCCTAAAAATACAGCATCAAAATCGCGTAGCGTTTCTAAACCATCTTTTGGCATCATTTCACCGGTTTTTAAGTAAAATTCCGATCCCCAAGGAAACTCTGTAAAATCGAATTGTAAATCCTCGTTTAATTGACTCACTACTTCTAAAACTTTTAAAGCAGCAGGTACCACTTCTTTGCCAATCCCATCTCCAGGAATAACAGCAATTTTCTTTTTTTCCATTGAAATCCCCCTTTAACTACCTCCGGCTGCTCATATGAAAAGCAAATATGATCTATTTTTTTAGCAGATCTAATGGGTTTGTATATTCCATATTAAAGGCATTGGCCACGGCACGATAGGTCACATGTCCATCTAGTGTGTTTAATCCTTTTAAGATAGCTTCATTTTCTAAACATGCCTTTTGATACCCTTTTTTCGCAATTTGCAATGCATATGGCGTTGTTACATTTGTTAAGGCGAAAGTTGAAGTTCTTGGTACAGCTCCTGGAATATTAGCAACAGTATAATGGATCACCCCGTGCTTTACATATGTTGGATTATCATGAGTCGTAACCCGATCTGATGTTTCAAAGTTCCCCCCTTGATCAATCGCAATATCCACAATTACGGAACCTGGAGACATTTCCTTTACAACCTCTTCCGGTACCAGTACAGGTGCTTTTGCTCCTGGAATTAAGACGGAACTGATAACTAAATCCGATTTCTTTACAGAGTCATAAATGTTGTACGGATTCGACATTAATGTACTAATCTCATTTTGAAACAAATCATCCAACTGACGAAGGCGTTCAGGATTAATATCTAATACAGTTACATTCGCTCCTAAACCAATGGCAACTTTAGCCGCGTTTGTTCCAGCCACTCCTCCTCCAATGATCGTTACATTTGCTCGTTGTACGCCAGGTACCCCAGAAAGTAAAATTCCTTTTCCTCCATGAATTTTTTCTAAAAATTGGGCCCCAACCTGTACGGCCATCCGGCCAGCCACTTCACTCATCGGTGTTAATAAAGGCAATGCTCCATTCGGAAGTTGAACCGTTTCATATGCAATCGATACAACTTTTTGTTTGACAAGGGCATCGGTTAAATCGAAATCATTTGCCAAATGTAAATATGTAAATAAAACTAATCCTTCACGTAAGTATTTAAATTCTTCTGGAAGTGGCTCCTTTACTTTCATGACCATATCTGCTGCCCATGCTTCTTCTGCTGAACCGACTATGGTTGCACCGGCTTTTTCAAACTCTTCATCAGTAAATCCTGAACCTAATCCGGCACCTGTTTCAATACATACCTCTATGTTATTTTCTACAAACGTCATGACACTTGCTGGACTAACGGCAACACGATTTTCATTATTTTTGATTTCTTTAGGAATTCCAATCTTCATTACCTAGACACCCCTATTTTCTTTATTCAGCTTAACATTACTTAGTTTTCTGATTTTAGTCAATTTTGATTAAATATTCACATTAAAAAGATGACATCATTAAATTCAAACAATTGTTAAATCTGCAAACGTTTTCTTGTTGTTTTTCTTATATAATGTAAGTAAAGGGGGAGGTTAACATGGCAACTTATAAAAATATTATTGTTGCAGTAGATGGATCAAAAGAAGCTGAATACGCCCTAAAAGAAGCAATTAATATTGCAAAACGAAATGAGGGTACGTTATTTTTAACCCATATTATTGATTTACGTACTTTCTCGACTATCAATGCTTATGATCAAGCTATTGTTAAAAAAGCTGATCATTATGCAGAAGAAATGCTTCAAAGATATAAAACGGATGCCCTAAATGCTGGTGTGAAAGATGTACAAATGATCATAGAATATGGTTCACCGAAAGGAAAAATTTCGAAAGATGTAGCTCAAAAATATAATGCTGATCTAATTGTTTGTGGTGCTACAGGATTAAATGCTGTTGAACGTTTCTTAATAGGTAGTGTTTCAGAACATATTGTTCGCTATGCAAAGTGTGATGTACTTGTTGTCCGTACACCTAAAGATGAATAGATGGAAATTTTTGAAATTAATAGATATATACTGTTATCATGCCTCCTAATATTTAAAATATACATGTTATTAAATGTAGACTATCCAGCACGATGTGATGAATCATTCAGCTGGATAGTCTTTTATTTCGATTGACTTTTTTCTAATAAAAGACGATTCTGATAAAAACGTTGAGCAAATTCTGTAACTTTCTTTGTCATTTGATAATTGAGGCCAGCTCCTATTGCTAAACTGATAAATGAAACCCCTTCTTTTTTCTTTTTTCGAAATAGTAAAATAGCCCATGCTTTCAGGATTTGTGTTAACAATTGGAGCATCCATTTTTCAGCTGTAATTTTCTCATCCCCTTCATAAAAATAAGGGTCGTGTTTATCCTTCACTTCAGCCATAAGTTCATCCCAGGCATGCTTTTGAAATCTTCTTGGTAAAGTAGCAGCATGGAAGAGTTTAAGTGCAATCATCATCTCAAAAGGATTTCTTACATCATAACCGTAAGAACAGGCAATATTTTGGATGGCCCGAAGGTTAACGGTAATCATAAGCGGAATATCCATTCCTAATAGAAGAGAACTCCCAGATCCGGAAACGCCTCCTTGTAATAACGAAATTAATTGATGGTTCGATTTTTCCCGATTGGCAAAGTAATTGAGTTGTTCGATCGGTAATTGTTTCAAATCGGTGATGGTATGTATGTGCTGATTTTCAATACTTGCCTCAGTAAGTAATTTTTTCATTTTTTCTGTTTGGTTTTCAGATTGTTGTATGACCGCCTGGATGGTAAATAACCATTGATCTAGTTGTTTAAAGAATTTATGGCGGAAATCTTCAGGTAAGCGAAGAAATGTATCGTCAAGCCAACGATCAAACGTATTGACAAAATCATTCGTGAATTCAAGAAATTGATGATCTTGCCACAACTGAATCTCAACTAATAGTTCCTTTTCACGGTCCGTTAATCCCATATATTTTGCTCCTCCTGGCACTCATTTTATTTATAAAAATTATAACATAATCGAATTTTTTAATGAAAATAGAGTGGAAATTTCATTTTTTTCTATAGAAAAAATAAAATTTTAAGCATGCAAAATGGAATTTTCGCAGTTTGGCAAGCGAGTATGATTATGGTATTCATATTTTTAGTTAAATCTATCAAGGAGGGAATTATGTTTTTCAAAGAACGAATGGAGCCTAAAGAATTAACGATCTTCAGATCACTTCATGCTCGAATGTCGCTTTCTACTGAAAACAAACAATACTATTCCAATCTTGAAAAAGGAGTGGAAGGGGAAAAATTATTTGATGCGATCATAAGAGAGGAGTTGCAAAATCATTGTTTCGTTTTAAATGATTTATTGCTTCAACATAAAAATATTACATTTCAAGTTGACGCATTTTTTATTTTCCAAAATAAACTATTATTTTTTGAAGTCAAAAACTTTGAAGGTGACTATTACTACGAGTCAGATAAATTATATACAAAGGAACAACGAGTTCAAATTTTAAATCCCATTAACCAACTTGGAAGAACATCATCACTTTTGCAACAACTGTTAAATAGCCATGGTTTCAATTTACCAATAGAAGGATATGTCGTTTTTGTGAATCCGGAATTCACACTGTATCAAGCTCCAATTCATAAACCATTTATCTATCCGACACAATTCAAACGGTATGTACGAAGTTTAAATGAAATTCCGTCAAGAATGACCAAAAAACATTTTGAATTAGCAAACCTATTAAAGTCGCTACATATTCAAGATTCCTCATTTACTCATCTTCCTAAATACGCTTACGAAAAATTAAAAAAGGGCATCATTTGTAAACATTGTCATTCTTTAACAATACAAATAGTCAAAAGATCCTATTGTACTTGTCAGTATTGCGGTATTATAGAAAAAGTTGATGATGCAGTATACCGATCTGTTCAAGAACTTCGTACCCTTTTTCCTAATAAAAAAATGAATACAAATTTAGTTCATGATTGGTGTAAAGTCGTCCCTTCAAAAAGAGCCATAAAGCGCATATTAGATAAGTATTATCAGCTTGTTGGAGTGCACCAATGGGCACATTATGTAGAAAAAGTAGAACAATGAAAAACTTTTCTTGTTCGGCATTTTGTTCATAGCACACCGATCTACGATTTCCATAGCTCTAATGAATTTACTTTTAGAGATTCTCCAATTGTTCTGCTTTCATCACCTTGATGAAAGCATTTTTTTGAAATTTTTGCGTTTATTCTCCTCATGAACACACTTTTTTCACAATGCCTCACCATTTTCTGCTTTCATTTACGTTATGAACACACTTTTTTACAATACCCCAACATTTTCTGCTTTCATCCACCTTATGAACACACTTTTTTTACAATGCCTCACCATTTTCTGCGTTCATTTACCTTATGAACACACTTTTTTTACAATGCCTCACCATTTTCTGCTTTCATTTACCTTATGAACACACTTTTTTTAC
>CADBNU010000377.1 GCA_902796085.1 Heyndrickxia coagulans | reverse complement strand
CTTAGAAGAAAAAACTGGGAAAAAATTAACGGAAATCGCAGCTCCTCGTGAAGAAGAAGATTACACATTAGATGCGATTACAGTTCAACCACGTACTTCCATTTCCACACCTGTTTGGAGTGGAATGGAAAAGGATGGAAGACGATATTCACCATTTACGGTAAATACCGAGTATAAACTTCCGTGGCATACGCTTACAGGTCGTCAAAGTTTTTATTTGGACCATGAGATGATATTAGATTTTGGTGAAGGATTACCATTGTATATACCGCCACTTACAAAGTTGCCGTTTTTAAAGAAAGAAATAGGAGTCAAGAACACGGGAAAATCGATTATTGTTCGTTACTTAACCCCTCATCAAAAATGGGGAATTCATACAATGTTTACTGAAGCGACACCAATGGTCCAACTATTTCGAGGTTGGCAAGTTGTTTGGATGAATGAAGAAGACGGCGCAGCAATAGGCATAAAAGATAACGACTTTATTGAAGTGTATAACCGAAATGGTGTTGTTGCAGCTCGAGCCGTTTTAACCTATCGAATACCAAAAGGAATGGTCTATATGTATCATGCACAAGACCGAACGATGGGGGTGCCTGGAACAGCGATAAACAAAAAACGTGGTGGTACTCATAACAGTATGACACGTATAACGCTAAAGCCAACCCATATGATCGGCGGCTATGCACAACTCACGTATGGTTTTAATTACTATGGTCCAACGGGTCATCAACGGGATACATTTGCTGTCATTAGACCATTGGAGGAGGTTGATTGGCTTGAGAATTAAAGCGCAAGTTGCAATGGTAATGCATCTTGATAAATGTATCGGCTGTCATACTTGTTCGGTTACTTGTAAAAACACATGGACGAATAGGCCGGGAACAGAATATATGTGGTTTAATAATGTTGAAACACGGCCAGGTGTTGGGTACCCAAAACGATGGGAAGATACGAGCCGCTATAAAGGTGGTTGGATATTAGAAGATGGAAAATTGAAGCTACGCGCTGGTGGTCCAATTTCAAAACTAGCGAAAATCTTTTACAATCCGGATATGGCAGAAATGGAAGATTTTTATGAGCCGTGGACTTATGACTACGATCATTTAATCCATAGTCCAAAAACAGATCATTTGCCTGTCGCAAGACCTGTATCTCAAGTGACTGGGAAATATATTGATAAACCTGAATGGGGGTCTAACTGGGATGATGATTTGGCAGGTGGTAGTGCTATTGTGTCCAAGGACCCCAATGTAGAAAAAATACAAGAACATATTAAATTGGAATATGAAAAAACGTTCATGATGTATTTGCCACGGATTTGTGAACATTGTTTAAATCCATCTTGTGTTGCATCATGTCCAACAGGGGCATTGTATAAGCGTGATGAAGATGGGATTGTGTTGGTTGACCATGACGCATGTCGAGGCTGGCGCTTCTGTCAAAACGGTTGTCCATATCATAAAGTGTATTATAACTGGAACACTCATAAAGCGGAAAAATGTAATTTTTGTTATCCGCGAACAGAGGCTGGATTACCAACCATTTGTTCAGAAACATGTGTTGGAAGAATTCGTTATATTGGAGTCGTATTATATGATGCAGATAAGGTAAAAGAAGCAGCATCTGTTGAGGATCCAAAAGACTTATATGAAGCACAACTCTCTTGTTTTTTAGATCCATTTGATCCGGAAGTACAAGAAAAAGCAAGGAATGCAGGCATTAACGAGGCATGGTTAAAGGCTGCAATGGAGTCTCCAGTATATAAATTAGCAATGAAGTGGAAAATTGCGTTACCATTGCATCCAGAATATCGGACATTACCAATGGTTTGGTATGTGCCGCCACTAAGCCCTATCATGAATCATATTACAAATGAAGACGAATTAAATACGGATGGTTATATCCCTGCTGTAGATCAAATGCGCATACCGATTGAATATTTAGCATCGCTACTTGCTGCGGATGATACGAAAGTAGTTAGAAAAGTATTATTAAAATTATCAGCAATGCGTGTGTTTATGCGGGGGAAAACGGTTGGGGGTGTAGACGAATTTCGTCAAAGTGAACTGTTGAAACAAGCAGAAACAACACCAGAGGAAGTGGTAGAAATGGCAAGACTTCTAGGTGTAGCTAAATATCATGAACGGTATGTGATTCCAACGGGGCGTAGAGACATGCATGATGATCTCGACTATCAACAGGGGGCTTGTAGCCTAGAGGAATTAGCACCTCAAGAAGGAATGAATCCTCGATTTGGCATGATGAAGGTGAGAGAAAACTATGAATAAAAAACAAAAAGCCATTTTGGTTATGGCTTCGCGCTGTTTAGATTATCCGACTGTTGAACTTTTAAACATGAAACCAGACTTTCAAGAGATCATTGAAAATGTTTTTGAAGGGGATAACGAAATAAAAGAAGCATTCTTACCCTTATTCCGATTTACCATTCGAGAGATTCAAGAACTATATGTGGAGACATTTGATTTAAAATCAAAAATTAACCTATATTTAACTGCCCATGAACTCGGTGATAGTAATCGCCGAGGGGCAGCCTTAGTAAAGCTGCAAAAAATGATTAATCAAGCAGGATTTGAAAGAAATACTGATGAGTTAGTCGATTATATCCCGATGTTATTAGAGTTTTTAACTGTTGCTCCAAAACATGTAGAATTGGAACGATTAAAAAGAAGACTGTCGGTAGTCCTAACCTATATTTTGGAAAACTTAAATAAAAACAATCCGTATGCTGGGATTTTTAAAATGTTGATGAAGTATGTTTTTACAACCCCTACAGCAGAAGAGGTTAAACAGTTGGAACTAGGAAGAGAAGAAGCAGACTTAGAAGAGTTACCATATCCGATTATGTATAAGTAAATTTTTGGCAGCACGGATTCTCAAATGAAGGAGCGATGTGTATGGCAGAAGTTTTTTGGTGGGTTGTATTTCCTTATGTTACATTAACCATTATGGTCGTTGGACTACTTTATCGTTATGCTTTTCGACAGTTGACTTGGGCAGCCCCTTCAACAAACTTTTTAGAAAAAAAATGGTTGCGAATTGGCTCTCCTTTATTTCATTATGGGATTATTTTTGCCTTTATTGGCCATATAATGGGAATCCTCATTCCAATTGGTGTGTATGAAGCGTTAGGAATTAGTGACCATCTGTATCATTACGGTGCCATCTTTGGTGGAGGTTTGGCAGGGATGATGGTTGTTGTCGGTCTCGTCATTTTACTTATTCGGAAAATGACGATTGATCCCGTTCGTATAAAAGCTACCTTTGCTGACTATTTTTCAGTGTTAGCGGTTCTATTTGTCGCTGTTACGGGAACATATATGACGATCGTTTATAATTTAACCGTTATAGCTTATGAATATCGGACAACCATTGGACCATGGTTTCGCAGTTTATTTTTTCTTCAACCTAGGTATGATTTAATGGTCGATGTTCCATTTATCTTTAAAGTTCATGTACTTTCAGCCTTTGCTTTATTTGCTTCCATCCCTTTCACACGTCTTGTTCATATTTTTAGTTTTCCGATTCGCTTTGTAAATCGACCGCCAATTCAATACCGTTCGAGGATAAATTTTCGAAAAGAAAGAACGTAAGCGTAATGACCAAATTGTAGTGTTTAGAGGGATAGAGTAATGAAGAAATTTACATCTATCTCTTTTTTTTGATTAGATTTCTTCAATATTTTTCAAAGAGGGTATCCTCGCTGTTTACCCCATTATAAAAAAAGGAGCAGTTTGCTAAACTGCTCCGTAATAGTTTCATCCTTTGTTTGATACATCGTTAAATATACCAACATAATATTGAATGTCACCAGTATTGTTTCGTATGGCACTGATTGTTAGTAGTTCTTGGTAGATTTGCCCATCTTTCCGTTTATTCCATATTTCTCCTTGCCAATGTCCCTTAGTTTTAATATTTTTCCACATCATTTTATAAAAGTTTGCATCATGTTTACCTGAACTTAAGATGCTTGGATTTTTTCCTACAACTTCTTCCTTTACATATCCCGTAATTTTTTCAAAAGCTGGATTTACGTCAATAATTTTTCCGTCTGTATCGGTTACCATTACTCCTTCTGCAGTCCCTTTTATGATTAGCTCACTAATAAAAAGCTTATCCTGATAGTACATGAAAATAACAATGACAAAACTGACTAAAGCAAATTCTGACATGAGCATAAAGGCAATCGCATATTGTCCTGTCATATTGTTGACTGTTGTAAGTAGCAATGG
>CADBNU010000376.1 GCA_902796085.1 Heyndrickxia coagulans | reverse complement strand
TTGCCACAATTATTACAGGATTTTTCAGTGCAATCATTTGGACATTGTCACCGTTAGAAGCAATCGTTTCAGCGAAAGCCGGAACATTCTTCCTATGTTTAATCGTTAGTATAATTGTAAGTTTAATGTATCCAGATAAACGTGAGGATGGAGATAATAAAGTATTTGCATAAAGTTAAAAAAATGGCTGTCCAACAGGTTTTATTCTCATTTAACCTTCGGACAGCCTTTTCTTCATACGTTATGACTTACTCACATAACCTTTCAGATGAATTTAATTGATTATATTTTTAAAACAACGTCATCTGTTCCGTTTCGGCTAAGCGTTCTAATGTTTCTGGTTCATGATCTTGGAAATACGCACGATGTAACCATTTTTCCTTCGTCATGATTTGTTTTTCGGAATCCTTTGAATCACGTAGACGACAGCTATATATGATTGGGAAATAGTCTTGTAAAAACTTCCCTTCTGCATGAGCAGTCAAAGCAATAATTTGGAAACCTAATTGTTCGGCAACAAAGAATACCGGATTTAACACATGGTCACTGGATGCTTTTCCGAATGGGTTGTCTAAAATTACAGCGCGGTTATGTTTCATCCGTTTTTGTTGATGTGTTTTCTTTTCCGCAACATAATTTAATAGACCTAAAAATAACGTCATATTTTTACTCCATTTTTCTCCACCAGACCAAACATTACTTTGTTCCCAAGAGTAGGACCGAGTTGTCACTTTATTTTCATTTGTTACTTTACGACAACTTACTTTCATCGCTTCATTATTCATAACGATTTGTAAAAGTTGCTTAGTTTGAAGCCACATTTCTAGATCTTTTCGAATTTTTGCTTCATCTTGAACATCATCTTCTTTTAAGTAACGGTCTGATTCTAATTGTTTTAAAATCCAATCAATATGGTTACGAATTCGTTGTTTACCTTCTTCTTCCTGCCATTCGGGGATCTTAAATTCATAAATCATTTTCCATTGACCGTCTACTTTAATTTTCGTGTTTTTCGGAATATGTTTTAATTCTTCGACTACCGTTTTTAAGTGGGCATGAATTCGATTAATATAAGCTTGTAATTCTTCATCTTCTCTTCGGATACTTTCATTGGCATAATTCGTTGTCCGTTCAATGTTTAACATCATATTTTTCTTAAAATCAAGTAAATCTTCATACGTTGTTTTATATTCCACACCATTTTCAGCCATCTTTTGTAATCGATAATCTGTAATTGTCGTGCAAAATTGTTTAAAAGCTTGTTTCTGCTTACCAACATGTTCTTCTTCATGGTCTACTTGCTGACTGCGATTTTCAAGTTCATTTATGGTAACACGTGCAAATTTTTTCCGATTATACGTAAACTCTGTTTTTTCATCAACACTTAAGCTTATCGCTTCAACTTGTGGTGCGTTGAAATGATGTTTTTCAATATATCGTTCTAACAAGCGCTCCGCATCATGAATACTATTTCGTTCTCGTTCAACTTGATGCATTTGTTCATCTATATATTTTTTCTCGTCTCGAAGTGCTTTTTTCTCCTGTTGTAAATCCACCTTCACTTTATCTAATGGATCTGTAAATGTTACAATTTCAACACCATGATAAACATCTTCAAAACTTTGAACCTTGCTTTGCCATGCCCCCTTTTGAACGTCTCTCGCAGAAGCTTTCTCTTGCACCTGCCTTTGTAATCGAGAAAGCTCTTCCTTCACTTCTTTAATTTTCACATTTAGCTTTTGGATTAATTCTTCCCCATCTGTTGGAAAAACTAAATTCTCATCTAAATCACTGCTTTCTTCACGCAGCTCTTTCATTTCCCTCGTTAAACGTTCGACATTATCCTGTGCACTTTTCAAACGTACCTGTAATTCTCCATAACTTGTGTTTATTTCATGTAATTTATATTGTAGCGTGCGAATTTTATCTTGAATTATTTTTTTACTTTCGTTTGTATAGACTGGCGTTAACGAGCGTACTTCATCATACTCATCACTTTTTTCTATTGATCTAATTTCTGCTTCAAGGTCCCGCTTTCTTTCTTCTAAAAATTCTTTTTGCTCCGCATAGTCCTTCAACTGTGTTTCCAGACGCTTCACCTTATTTTGAATTTTAGCAATCTCTTCCAATAAAAGTTTTTCTGAAGCCTTGGCATCCGCTACTTCTTGCCGATACTTCACATATTCATACGCCTTCTCAATTTTCCTTTCCAAACCTTGCATCTCATCCCGATGTTGCTTAACCGTTTGTTCAATTTGCTCAATTTGCTGAAGTAATCCATCTTTAGTTTGGATGGAATGATTGATTTGGCGGTCCAACTCTTCAATATCCCTCATTAATTCTGATTGCTTAGTGTGGAGGTCAGTTACTTTTTCATATGGATACTTTTGAACAAACTGTCGAAATGTGTGTAAGCCCTTTTCCCACTGTTTCAACTCATTTTCCTTGGCTACACGTTCCGTTTTCGACTTTTTCGCTTCCACCAATATTTCTTGTTTCCATTGTTCAAAGGTCTCATCGTTCAGCCCCATCTCCCAATGGGATGGTGTTATCCAAGCAAACTCTTCTTGCTTCGTTTCTTTTTGAATAAGTGCTGCTTCTTCTGTTGTTAAAATTTGTATCGGAAAACGGAGTTGATCCGCAATTTCTTCAATTTTCTTTTGTAATGTAGGCTTTGACTTTTTCGTTGTTACAAGGGTAACCGCCCATAGCGGATAATCTACTTTATTTTGATAGTCTTTTTCATCTAAACCTTGTAAATATTCAATTCCCGTTACACAATAATCTAATTGGTTTTTCCAAGTTTTTATCCGCTTTTCAATGACTGGATCACTAAAAAAGGTCACCTGTTCTTGATAATCGTCAACTAACCGATAGGCAACACGTTCTTTGTACAGGTACTCTTCTTTTTCCCGATTTAATTTTTCCACGGTCTCCATTAATCGGTTTTCTATCGACTGTTCATGTTCATAAACCGAATCAAGCGTTGACCATTGTGGACGAAGCGAACTTAACTGTTTAATCACTTCACTTTGTTCTGCTTCAATTTGATTTGTTGCCGTCACAATTAACCGCAATTCATTCGTCAAATCATTCTTTTCATCTTTTTGACGTTCAATCCTTTGATCTAATTCAATAATTTCTTTATTCTTCGATTTCTTTTCTGACTCCAGTCGAATAATCTCTTCATCTAGAAAATGATAACGATTCCGCCATTTTTCCAACTCAATATACACTTGTTCTTGCTCGGGATTGGCAAGCAGGGACTGTTCCAACTTTTTCATATCCCCTGTTCGCGTTTCAATTGTCGTTCGAACACCTGCCAAGTCTTGTTGTTTCATTTGTTCTAATTTTCGGTTCGAATCGATTTCCTGTTGTATTTTTTCAATGTAATCTAAAATCGGATTTAATTCATATTGCAGACCTTTGATCTCATCTTGAATTTCTTCCATTGTTTTTAAAAAATAACCGAGTAATGCTTGATTCGCTTGTTCAAGTTGAATTTCCAAGTCATGCAGTTCTTCTTTTTCTGTAAGCTTATCCATTTCACTTTCCACATAGGTGATTTCTTCTTCATGCTGACGTAATTCTTGTTTACATTGGGCTAATTTTAGTGAGAAAAACTCCTTATTATACGTATCTAGTTCTTCCTTTTTACTATGATAATCCGCATTCACCTGTTCAAATTCCTCACGTAAACGATCAAACTTCTCTTGTTCAACGGCAATTTGATACGAAGCCTGTTTTATCTCATACCGCTTATTCTTTTGTTCCCACCCTTGTAAAAGCTCCTCAAGATTTTGTTGAGCGGCCGTTACTTCTGATTTTTGAATATGAATTTCTTCCCAAATTCCCTTTGCCTTCTGTTTCGACTTTTCATAGTTTTGACGGGCTAAATGCAATTTTTCAAAGGTTTGAACGTATTTTTCTAGTTGTTCCTGAATCCGTTTATTTTCTTCGATTGTTTCTTTCAATTTTTTATATCTTTTTAAACTATCAAGCTGTTTTTCAAACATATCTGCAAATAGATTCGGATTATGGCCTGCAATTGAATCTTCCACCGTCGGAATTAGCAAACGATCAAATAATTGGGTCGTCGTTTTACAATTTTCAAAGAAGGTTTCTACGCCACCTTCTGTACTATTAATCTTCACAATACTATCCCATTCATTGACGATTATATGATATTGTTCCTCAATAAACTTGCGATAATCTTTAATCGTAGAAAAGGTATGTGCAACGAGTGGAAAACGATCTTTCATATGGCTATAGTAATCTTGCATTTCCCCGCGATCAGCCGGACGATTCCCATCTTTCCCACGGCGCACAAAAGGAATTTCTTCAATGCCATGTTCATCACCAGGTCCATATTCATACACGTAGCGGAGAGAATCGAGACCATCCTTTGTCATAAATAATGTAACCGCCGTAACAAGATATCGCCTTGGTTTATCATTTAATAACCATTCAATGGCAATATGTGCCGGGGCATTTTCTAACACTAATGTATTCTTTATTTTCCGGTCGGCTAAATCAGTATGGGGAATGACCGCTTGTAATACAGTTTGAATGAAAACCGTTTTTCCGCCACCATTTTCTAGTAAAATAGCTCCGTTATAACCGTCGAATAAAAACACCTCATCGTTGTAACGTTTTTTCCCTTCTTCATATACGACATTTGTTAAGCGAATTTTATTAATGGCCGGCATCCGTATCCTCCTTTTCAAAGGCATAAATAAACTCAAAAATCCCTTTATTGAACTCGACTTCCATAAAGAAACGTTGAATAATTGTCATTGCTTTTTCCGTTAACGTAATTTCATTATTGCCGATATCTTGGACGAGTTCTTGGTCTATTAAAAATCGTTTTACCGTATCAAGAAAACTCATCCGACTAATCGTATTTCCGGTTTGACGTTTCGCCGTTTCTTTTATATCATCCATGTCTTCCCATTTTTCAATAATTGTAGACCAGTTGTAGGAAAATTCTTTTTCATATTCTTTAAGTTCTTCTTCATCATGGGATTTTAAATGGTCGATTCTTTCTTGAATTAAGCGAATCCAATCATCAAGGCCAATAAATTGACGAGTTGGTCCAGGACTTTGATACGAGTCATAAAAACTACCAAAAAGAATAAGGGTACAAAAATAGAGTAAATAAATATCCGCATTCGTTGCCCCTGATCGTAAATACTTCCGCTTTATCCAATCATTACTAACATGAAAGGGAGATAGTTTCGTTTTCGGGACAAAAAATAACTGTTCACTCGTTTTAATGATGACACTATCCACTTCCTTACTAAATAAATCTAAAAGTGCCCGTACACGGTCATCTGCATTATATAGCTGTACTTCTTCTTGGCCAACGACACCGTTTTTCGCTAGTTTCGTATATATTTGAAAGGCTCGAATGACCGTTTGCTCAGAATAATCCATCCTCATCTTCCTCCAATGTAATTATCATTTCACTTATCGAATAGCGGTCTACTTTTTGAATGATGGACGATGTTTCGATTACTTTTAAAGTTCTCGAACCAAGTAATCCGAAGGCTTCACCAAAAATCGTATTATTATCCTCTTCATCACCAGTCTCATTCGTTATCGGTGAGCGTTGATGGAGCACAATCCAAAAGTCATAAAAGTATCGATGTTCATAAATTGAAGCTAAATCATTGTTCTCTAAATACGTCATAAAATCAGATAAACAGTTTGCCTCGCCTTCCTCATAAGCTTGTAAAAAGTAAGACATCAGTTCTTTATACTTTTCTGTAAGCCATAATTTATAAGGATCCCCACTCGCATCATCATCTACTTCATAGAAATGATATTCTACCCGTTCATCCCGACCTTCTACAATATTTTGCTCAGCCAGCACGGTAAGTGGTGACCAAAATTCATTTTCTTCCACTTTTAAAAATGGATGTAAAATTCCTTTCATCGCTTCCATCGGTAACGGTGTTGAAACAATGCGCGAAACGATATCTTGGTCAAAATTAAAGGATTGCATCCCGGTATAATAAAGCGATTCTTGCGCTGTAATTAACGTCGTATTTTTCAAATGGAGCGTTTGATCTAATAGTTGTGTATGTTCATAATGAACTTCTTCTAATTCCCGATTAATTTTTAACACATAACCGTACGTCTTCTGTTCCTTTTGGTGGATGTTTTCCGCGTACAAGCGAGCCCTCGTTTCTTTTACAAAATCCCGTAATTCCTTAAATTCTTCGTCTTCTCTCTCTAATCTTGTATAAATATCATCGAGTAGCTCTTTATACCGCTCAAAAGTTTCTTCAGAAATAATACTCCGCTGTATCTCATGTTTTAATTTTGTAATGCGTTCCTGAAGCGTTTCGACATCAATGCGCATTTCGTTAATTTGACGTAATGCTCCTTTA
Source organism: Heyndrickxia coagulans (assembly GCA_902796085.1). Classification (GTDB taxonomy): domain Bacteria; phylum Bacillota; class Bacilli; order Bacillales; family Caldibacillaceae; genus Pallidibacillus; species Pallidibacillus thermolactis. The sequence continues at coordinate 2,166 of CADBNU010000376.1, read as the reverse complement.
AACTCTCCCTTTTCCAGTTGCTTCCGCAAAATCAATTGGTTAATGGATAGTTGAAATTCACTGTAAAACTCTTTCGTGGCAAAAATTAATTCAAGACCATCTTCATCAAGGGTGTAATATTGAACATTGGCAGTTGCATCGAAATTGTTCGCCTTTAAAATGGAATATTCAATATTCTGTTCCGATTTTGTTTCCCAATCAAAAAATGTATAACTCCGTTTTTTCCCTGTTGTCGGACGAAAGGTTTGAATAAGGGTCCGTGCCAGTTGTTCATACGTCTCATCTTTTAAAACATACACTTGTTTCGTTGCATCTTTTAAAAAATAAGCCAATTCCTTTACACCGATTTTGTTATTACGAATTAATTTTTGCTCAAAGAAAAAGAGAAGGGTCAGAAGACCAAGACCTTTCATATCAATCCTCGTCCCATTTAAATCCGTCTCCCGCTTCCGGTCTAAATCATATAACGGATCAAACAGGGCAATTCTCCGCACCCGGTCACGAAACCCGTCCATTAATTGTTGTACGTCAATTTCTTCCAATCAGCTTCCCTCCAAATCTGTTGCAATTCTTTAGACTTTAATATTTCTTGCGGATAATACTTTCCTTGTGAAAAAACGTCTTCAATTTTCGCTTGTTGTGTTGGTGAAAATTGCTTGATAAACGTCGTTTGTGCCTCTTTATATTGTTTTTGGTAATCCTTTCCGTACACAGGTTGCTTCTCCAAACATGCTTCATAAAAGGGCATTGCAAGTTGAGCGGGAATTTTTTTCGTTAATGAATACCAAATTGAAATTCCTTCCCTGTCTAGATCGCCAAAGTAAAAAAAGACATGTTCTGCTTCTACTGGATATTGTTCCGAAAATTGTTCAATACTTTGGATAACTTTTTTACCACTCCCGTAAACTAAAGTAGAAAATTCGGTTTTCTTTAATGCGGGAAGCAGCCCTTGATACGTTGTTTTATTTTCAACGATTAAATGATATTGGGTCGTGGAGTGAATCGTTTTGGGATTTACCGCAAACATTAACGGGTCAGAAACGGGGGTAATTTTTAACCGCTCAAATAAACCAACCCGCTCAAGTATTTCTTTCCCACCTTTTTCCGTAATCCACTTCTCATCTTGAACAAGTTCAAAACTTCGCTCCGGTGTCGGTACAACTTCTTTCGGAAAACCGTTCGTATGCAAATAGTCATTTATTTTTAAAAGATATGGGAGATCATGTTGCCATATGGTAGGGTCCTTTTGATAATATTCATCGAGATTAATCGCTGGATGGAGTTCGTTCTGATATTGTTGAATTTCTTGATGGAAACGAGCAGATAGCTTACTTTTATCAATACGGTATTGATAAGCAAGTGATGGGGTTCTTGTTGTCCTCCCTTTTGACTTCACCATTTGTAAAACACCGTTATTTTCAAGGGATATAATTGTATTCGCAAAGTCATCATAGTCTTTGAAAAAACTTCCTAATAGGTCTTGTAAGTCTGATAGTAAAATCGTCCGTTTCGGATATGTATTTAAACTTTTATAGATTTTTTCCATACAAAGCACCCCGTCATAATTCTTTTAGTATAATTTTACTAGAAAAAGAGAAAAATAACAGTATGTATATTCTTTCCAAAAAATGTATAATTTAAATCTCCGCAAACAAAAAATACAAGCAACGAGTAACATTTTCATACCCATTGCTTGTAAAGGGAGTCGTGTGATTCTCTATGAAACATTGATTTTTAAAATAACTAATATAAACAGACAAATTCGATTTCACTACGCCATCTTGAACAACCTTTAATTTATCATAATCTAAAATAGACGTGTTTCCATTGATTAAACTGTCAATGATCTTGGTTAAATAATCGTGAAATTATTGGCTACAGTTCAGGTCCTCAAAAGAACGCTGAGCTAGTTCACCGTGCCTTTTCATCAGTTAAAAACAATCTAAATCGCCTCGAATTATTTCACATTGATCGAGGAAGTGAGTTTAAAAACCGTTTGATAGACCAAGCTTTAGAAACGTTCGGTATCAAGAGATCTCTATGCGAGAAAGGAACGCCTTATGATAATGCCGTTGCCGGAGCAACGTTCAAAACTATTAAAACAGAATTCGTTTATGGTAAAGTGTTTGATAGTCAACAAGAGCTTGATCTAGAGCTATTTGATTA
>CADBNU010000375.1 GCA_902796085.1 Heyndrickxia coagulans | reverse complement strand
TAAGAATCTTAGAAAATGATGAGCAAAAAAAGACAAATCCCAACTCAAATGAAGCATTTGAGTTGGGGTTTGTCGACAGTCTGAAAGCATCCTGAAGGATGCTTTTTGTTTTTTCCATGTTCATTTGGATCAAATATAATTTCCTCTTTAAAATTATTAAAGTGATTTTCAAGCATAAAAACTTGCTGGAACCGATTTTTAGGAGCTAATTCTTTCTAATTTAACGATATGTGCTGTTGCAATCCAAATATTATCCGCTATCTGTACGTAATCATTGTATATTTGTCCAAATTTATTTGTTGTCTTTTTAATAACTTCTTCTAAACTTAATTCAACTTCAAGTTTTTCTCCATTCACTAGTGTAATTCTTGTCAACATTTTATCTCCTCCGTTACGTTAACTATTCAACAAAGGGAGGTAAAATTCCTGCATTTACTTCATTTTCTCATTTACAGTTTTCAAATAAGCCGCATCCAAAAATACTCATCTAACTACTGAATGTGGTCAATAGCTCTTTGTTTGTACGAGTTTGCCAGCTACTTATTTTTCATTCATTATTTTGATTAGTTATAATTATTATTTTTACGGATTTCTACTATTATAATATGATTATTTATTTTTGATTCACGTTTTGTCGAAAAAATCATATCTAAATTTGTGGGCATATCTAAAAATGGGGTCATATTAAATGTCTTACCTACACTTTCTAATAAGCTTAAGAAAAACGAACGTAGATTTATCGAATCTTAACCATTGATTAAAGGCTATGTCGGTAACTTTTAAAGGGATTCATTCCAAGGAGTCGCACTTAAATATCTTGATAATTCCCTTTATTGGTTCCGATGGCTTGAACTGGTAATAATTTTAGGATGAGGAAATGTTTATTTCAGCGTGTCAACTGTTGAGATGTTATGAAGAGCATAATACAAGTCTCTAAAATAGAAGTCAAGGCGCTACTAATTCAACCTTAATTCGATCTGGATCTTCAAAATAAACAGCGTAATGATTTTCTCCACCTGCAAAGGGGTGTTTATCGGTATAAAGAATTTTAACACCCTTGTGTTCTAATTTTTTTGTCATATCGTCTACTTGTTGACGGGAACTTGCGTGAAATGCCAGATGGTTTAAACCAACCCTACATCTATGGTAAGGTATGTCCATAAACTTTTCTTCCGCTTGTACAAAAACGATATATGTCTCACCTAATTTCCAACTATGACCACTTTCCCACGATTGAAACGACTCATATCCTAATTCCCCTAAAAACCAGCCCCAAAAGTGGATTGAACTCTTTAAATCTGAAACATATATTTCAATATGGTGAATAAGTCCTTTTGACAATAAAAGCCCCCCTTTTCTAATCTGTATTAATTATTTTATCAGATTTTAGAGGTACAATTATTGTCACAAATACAATTTTTGAGAATACAGCCATATCAAAAGAAAACTCTTTTCATCATCAGGAGTGTCATAGGTTGTATTTTAAAAGATTCTTTATCATTTGTATTATAATTCATCAAAATATTTTTTACAGAATGGCCGGAGATTACGTAGATTCGATCAGCCCCTAAATGATCTCCCTGTTCTGCCTACCATTGACAAATATTTTATCTTAAGAAAGCAGTCTTAATATTACTTATCCATTTTTTCATTTCTCGATAAGTTGTTATTATTTTTAATGTTGGACCAGTTTCAGTTCCCATATTATTATTAATGTGACCGCTATCTAACGTTATGAACAATACTATTTCCTTATCAGAAAAATCTTCAATTTCCTCTTGATTAGGAATTATATAATATGTAAAGCTTAAATCAGGTTCAATCGTTGTTAATAATCCAATGTTAGATTGATTCGGTATTTCCATAATCTGTTTTTCTAATATATTAATATCTTCTTGAGTCCATACAATGGTGCTTTCTATTTTTGAAAAACCAAATTGAAAACAAACATCAATATCTAAGCTTAAAAGATCTTCTATTTTCTCTTTTTTGTTAAGCTTCATATTCATTTGTACTCTACTATCCTCATAATTCACGTCTTTTAATGAAACCATCACTAAAAAACCCCCTTTTCTTTTAGAACTGACTAACTACCAATTTAGTTTTTTCTATATTGACTTTGGTTTACTTTGTTTAATCAGTAACTACTATATCAAGTATTAAAGCAACTTTATTCCCAGAATGATATAGAATTTTAGCTCCTGTGTTTTTATCTATGTACTTTTTACCATATACCATTGCTTTTGCAAATGCCGATAAAGAAATACCTCTTTGTACTGAACGGGCATCATGTTTAGAAACCGTTTTTACGGCTTGTTTTCCTACCCATTGTGTTACTAATCTTACTACAGTTCCAATAACAAATGGAACTACACATAAAAGTATTGGTTGTCACATCTGCTCAATTTGTTTCATCTGTAAAATTATCATTAAACAAATGACTTCTTTTTTAGAATTTGAATAATTAATCTTATCAACTTCTTCTCACTTTCAAGATATACATGGTTGATGGAGCATGTTTTTTTAGACTACTTTTTTCATTATGTTTTGATGAATATAATCCCATTGTAATAAATTATATCATTAACTGCATGTAAAATAATGTCTATTTCATCTGGTAAAGGAAAGTTATACTATCATAGTTAAATAATGATAAAACCTGTTTCATTTCCCATATGTAAAATAAATTCAAAATAATTTCTACTTTCTCGTGCTTATTTATAAATATAATTGAGTCTGTTCTAAAAATAATATGAAAATACCTTACAAGCTGGAATCGATCCAGAAACAGGAAAACGAAACCAAATTACACGTAATGGATTTGAAACAAAGAGAGATACAGAATTTGCAGCAAATGAAATTCTGTATGATGGGACTTATATAGAAGAGAAAGATATTGTATTCTAAGATTTGTGGTCAAATTGGGAAAATATAAGGACAAACCTCTTTAATCATACGGGTTTGCCCTTTTTATAAATTACATTACACGTTTAAACATTTTTTCCATTTCATAAGTTGAAAAATGGATAATGATTGGTCGACCATGTGGACAAGTAAATGGATCGGACGTCTTACGTAATGTATCAAGTAATGCTTGAATCTCATCACTCCGCAAGCGATGATTCGCTTTAATTGACCCTTTACAACTCATCATAATTGCCGTTTCTTCACGCAATTTTTTTAAATCAATTTTTTTCATTGCTAACACTTGTTCAATAATTTCCATAATTGTTTCCTTTTCTTCACCTTTAGGAAACCAGGTTGGATGACTGCGAACAATAAAAGTATTTAAACCAAAGGGTTCCAAAAATAAACCTACCTTTTTCAATTCCTCTATACTTTCTTCAAGTTTTATATACTCTTCATTTGAAAACTCGAGAGTCATTGGGATTAATAATTCTTGTAAGTCGTTGGGAACTTCACCGATTTTTTCTTTATAAAACTCATACTTAATCCGTTCCTGTGCAGCATGTTGATCAATGATATACAAACCATTTTCATTTTCAGCAAAAATATATGTGCCATGCATTTGTCCTATAGGATACATCGGGGGAACACGACTTACAGTTTTTGTTTCAAGTTCTGTATGTTCCTCTATTTTATCGTGATTATTTTCATATAATTCTTCCTGTAACTCTTCCTTCGTATCATTTTCCGTAATTAAGGATTCAATCGATTTTGTATGTTCGGATGAAAACGTATCATTAGCTTCCGTTTGCTCTGTAAAAGGTTCATCGATTGTCTTTGTTAACGTTTCAAACTGGTTCTGTTCTTCCTTCACCGAATTATATAACATATTTGACACATTTTTCACATTTTGATCTTTTTTTGAAAGCAAGGCTTTTTCGGCGGAATTCGTTTGAATATCTATCGAATTCTTTTCAACTGATTGTCTGTTTTTATTGGATTTATGTTTTTCAAATACTTGTAAATGATCTAGGGATAAAGCCATTTGTTCCGATTGCGTTTTCGTTTTTTTCGGTACAGCCCCATCAGGTATTAAAGTTTCCTTTTTGAATGCGGCTTTAATCGTATTGATAATAAGTTCGCTAAGTTCATTTTCCTTACTTAAACGAACCTCTAATTTTGCTGGATGAACATTCACATCGACTAAAATTGGATCCATCTGTAAATCTAAAAAGGCAATAGGGTAACGACCGATTGGTAATAACGTATGGTAACCCGCTATAACTGCATTGGTTAATGCATAGTTTTTTATAAATCGGCCGTTTACCATCGTTGAAATATAATTACGAGATGCCCGGGTAATCTCAGGTAGTGCAATAAAACCTTTAACTTTAAAATCAAGATTTTCCGCATGGATCGGGATCATCTTTTTTACAATTTTAAAACCGTAAATGTTGGCTAGAACTTGTCTTGGATCGCCATTTCCATTTGTTTGAAGTAGTGTACGTCCATTATGAATTAGCTTAATTGCTACTTCTGGATGTGCAAGTGCAAGGCGGTTTAAACAATCGGTAATATTTCCTAACTCTGTATGCAAAGATTTCATATATTTTAAACGGGCAGGTGTATTATAAAATAAATCACGAACCGTAAAATCTGTTCCTTTCCGACTTGATGCTGGTTCTAGTACTTTCTTGATACCACCTTCAATAACAAAGCGTGTTCCTTCCCCATCTCCTGTACTCGTAATCATTTCAACCTTAGAAACGGATGCAATACTAGGTAACGCCTCACCCCGAAAACCTAGTGTTCTAATTCGAAATAAATCCCGTTCATTTTTTATTTTACTTGTTGCATGCCGTTCAAAAGCTAATGGTACATCTTCTTTTTCAATACCACTGCCATTATCAATGACACGGATTTTTTGTAATCCCGCTTCCTCTACTTGCACTTCAATAACTGTACTATTTGCATCGATTGCATTTTCAACTAATTCTTTGACAACGGAAGCAGGGCGTTCCACTACTTCGCCGGCAGCGATTTTATTTGAAAGGACTTCACTTAACTGGATAATTTTTTGCATGTTCTCACCGCCTTTTCATAACTAATATAGTAATAAGTAAATGATTCACCTTTTTAAACGTTTTATTTTAATTTTTTTTGCAATTGATATAAAGCATTCATTGCATCAATTGGGGTCATTTCCAATAAGTTAATATTTTTCAACTCTGATAGAATCTTTTGTTCTTTCTTCGATTTTGATGTATTTTTTTCCATTGCTAGATCATCAAAAAATGATAACTGAGCAACTTCATTTTGATTATCCTTCTCATTTTCGAAAGGACGATTTTCCTCCAGCATTTTCTCTCCTTGTTGTTCATCTGCATTTTGTTTAATGGATTGTCCATTCTTTTCAAATTTTTGTAAAATCGTTTCTGCACGTTGAATTAATTCGGCAGGCATATCGGCAAGTTTGGCCACATGAATGCCGTAACTTTTATCTGTAGGTCCTTCTTTTATTTTATGAAGGAAAACAACTTGTCCATTTTTTTCAATAGCGCTAACATGAACATTTTTCAACTTTTTAAGAGATTTTTCTAAGGCAGTTAATTCATGATAATGGGTTGAAAATAATGTTTTTGCACCGATTTTATCATGAATATATTCGATCATCGCCTGCGCTAAAGCCATGCCATCATAAGTTGATGTTCCCCGACCGATTTCATCAAATAAAATTAAACTGTTTTCCGTAGCACCGCGAATCGCATTGCGAGCTTCTAACATCTCGACCATAAATGTACTTTGACCGCTAATGAGATCATCTGCAGCACCAATTCGTGTAAAGATTTGGTCAAAAATAGGTAACTCCGCATGTTCTGCAGGCACAAAACAGCCAATTTGAGCCAAGATAGCAGTCAAGGCCACTTGTCTCATAAACGTACTTTTACCTGACATATTTGGTCCGGTAATAAGTAAGATTTCAGTCTCTTTATTCATTATACAATCGTTCGGAACATAGGTTTGAACATCCATCACTTTTTCAACAACTGGATGACGACCTTCTTTAATTGTAAGTTTCCCTTTTTTATTGAAAACGGGTTTGGTGTATTTTCGATTTTCACTAATTTCGGCAAAACATTGCAAACAATCAATTTCGCTTAATTTTTTCGCTAACGTTTGTAAACGTGGTATAAATTCTTTCACTTGATTACGAATTTCAAGAAATAGTTCATATTCAAGATCAACAGACTTTTCCTCTGCTTCTAGGATCATGGATTCTTTTTCCTTTAATTCTGGTGTGATAAATCGTTCCGCATTCGTCAAAGTCTGTTTCCTTTCGTAATTGCGATCTTTAGGTAACAAATGAAGATTCGCTTTTGTCACTTCTATATAGTAACCGAATACTCGATTAAACCCAATTTTTAATGATTTAATACCAGTCTTTTCACGTTCGGCTTTTTCTAGCTCTGCAATCCATGTTTTTCCATTCCGACTTGCATCCCGATACATATCAAGCTGTTCATGATACCCGTCACGGATCATATTGCCTTCTTTTATTGAAATCGGTGGATGGTCCACGATTGAACGCTCAATTAAATCTGCAATTTCACTACATGGATCTAATGTTCCGGCAAGTTGTTGAATTTTTTCATCTTTTATATTTGATAAAGTATCCATTAAATCTGGAATTTGATAAAGGGTCGTTTTTAAGTTTACTAAATCCCGTGCATTTACATTTCCGAATGCTACTTTTCCTGCTAATCGCTCAATATCATATACTTTCGTTAATTTTTCTCGCAGTTCTTGACGTTCGAAAAAATTTTCCTTTAATTGTTCAACAATATGCAAGCGGCTTTCAATTTTCTCTTGAGAAATTAATGGCCGGTCAATCCATTGTTTTAAAAGTCGACCACCCATTGCTGTTTTCGTTTCGTCAAGCAACCATAAGAGTGAGCCTTTTTTCCCTTTAGTACGGATCGTTTCCGTCAATTCTAAATTTCGCTTAGAATAGTAGTCCATTTTCATATACTGACGGATTTGATACGTTTCGATTGGTTGCATATGATCAAGACTTCTTTTTTGGGTACGGTATAAATAGTTTAATAGACGAGCAGCAGTTTGTATTAATTTATTTTGACTTAACGGTGCGATTATTGCTTCGAAATTATCACTGATATTGATTTCATTTTCATATGATATAGTGACAGATAAACGTTCTTTCAGTTCCTTACTAAATTCTGTTGGAAAATTTTCGTCTAGAACAATTTCTTTTGTTTGAATTGTAGCCAATTCATTAATACAATCAGTCCAACCTTCAGTGATTAACGTCACTTTACTTTCGCCTGTAGATAAATCACAAAATGCAAGTCCGAAAGTTTCATCCGGGAAGGCTGTAATCGTAGAAATATAATTATTAACTTTATCACGAATAGATTTACCTTCCATCATTGTACCCGGAGTTATTAATTGCACAACTTCACGCCGAACCATGCCCTTAGTTTGTTTAGGATCGTCCAATTGTTCCGCTATCGCAACTTTATATCCTCTATTAACTAAAGTTTCGATATAACCTTGGGCTGAATGGTACGGCACACCGCACATTGGAATTTTTTCATCTACCCCACCGTCACGGGCAGTGAGTGTAATTTCTAATTCTTGACTTGCTTTAATTGCATCTTCAAAAAATAACTCATAAAAATCGCCTAATCGAAAAAATAAAAAGGCATCTTCATACTCTGCCTTAATTTTCAAATATTGTTGGATCATTGGGGTATATCGTTTCATATTCCAAACACCTTCTTAATTCTTTTCAAAAATTAATTATAACATAAGTATAGGAGATTGTTGGTTTATGTAATAAAAACATAGATTAATAAAGAGGCAATCCTATCAGGTTGCCTCTTTCTAATTTTACAATATTTACACATGAATTCTATTACGTAGTTCAATACGGCGGATCTTTCCTGAGTCCGTTTTAGGTAGAGATTCAACAAATTCTATCTTTCTTGGATATTTATATGGTGCTGTTAATTGTTTTACATACTGTTGTAACTCTTTCACTAATTCATCATTACCAGTCATCCCCTCTTTTAGTATAACAAAGGCTTTAACAATATTTCCACGAATATCATCGGGTTCTGCCACAACAGCACATTCTTTTACCGCGTTATGTTTCATCAAGGCATCTTCTACCTCAAATGGACCAATTGTATATCCAGAAGAAATAATCATATCGTCACTGCGTCCTACAAACCAATAATAATTGTCTTCATCGCGATATGCTAAATCACCTGTAACGAAGTAATTCCCTTTAAATGCTTTTGCCGTTCGTTCCTCGTCTTCATAATAACCAACAAAAAGGGCAGGGAAATCTTTACGTAGCGCAATATTCCCTTCTTCATAAGTCCCAACAGGATTACCCGCCTCATCTACAATATTAACAAATTCTGGTAGAATTGGTTTTCCCATGGAACCAGCACGAATAGCCATATTTTTTACCGTACCAATTACGAGAGTACTTTCCGTTTGACCATAACCATCTCGAACAGTAATGTTAAAATTATTTTTGAATACATCGATCACTTCGCGATTTAGTGCTTCACCAGCAGAAACTGCACTATGCAATTTCGATAAGTTATATTTTGTTAACTTTTCTACTTTTGCCATTAAGCGATATTCTGTCGGTGTACAGCAAAGGACATTAATTTGCTCTTGTTCAAGCAATGTTAAATATGTTTCCGGATTAAATCGACCTAAATAGACAAATCCAGTCGCTCCCATCCCGAGTACGGAAACAAAAGGACTCCAAACCCATTTTTGCCAACCTGGACCGGCTGTTGCCCATACGATATCATTTTCATTGATATTTAACCAAAGTGGTGCAGCAATGCGAAGATGTGCATAAGCCCAGCCGTGGACATGGACAACTCCCTTCGGTTGACCCGTTGTTCCGGAAGTATAACTGATTAGGGCAGGATCTGTATTCTTCGTATCTACTTTTTGACATACATCTGATTCATCACGGACCAAATCTTCCATCTGTAACCATTGGGCAACAGATTTTCTGAACGTTATTTTATATTGTAAGTTCTTTGACTCGTGAGCTACTTTGTCTATTTCCTCACATAAATCGGCATAAGCGATCACAGCTTTTGTTTGACTATTGTTTAACCGATATAATATATCATTTGCCCGCAATAATTCAGAACCAGGAATTATAACGAGCCCATTTTTCCAACAAGCAAAATAAATAATATACGACTCAATCATACGTGGCACCATGACAAATACACGGTCCCCTTTTTTCAATCCTATTTTTTTTAAAGCATTCGCTAATTTATTCCCTCGAGCGATGAATTCCTTATACGTGATTTCTTCTCGTTCCCCATTTTGACTTAAAAAGCGTAACGCAATCTTATCTGAATAATGTCTTTCAATATCATCAACAATATTATACTTATTAGGTGCCATTAAATCCTCAAGGGATACGGTATGTTTTTTTATCATTTCTCAATCACTCTCTTCTAAAAGTTTATTAGTAAAATATTACTTTATACCAATTTATAATATCACATTTTATGACCAGATACTATTTTAATTTCTTAATAAAAAAACCAATGATTTGGTAAATTTATCCAAATCATTGGTTCTCATTGTTTATTAATGTTATTTCATATCATCAGGATAGATTTGTAAATCGATTTCCCACACGACTGGCATCCAATAATAAATAAGTAAGACAATTAATAAAACAGATAAAACATTTAACCAAAAACCGGCTTTAATCATATCTCCGATTTTTATTTTGCCAGAAGCATAGACAATTGCATTCGGTGGTGTAGCAACTGGCATCATGAATGCACAAGATGCAGCTATACCAGCGGCAACCATTAAAGCATACGGATGCACACCTAAAGCAAGAGCAAGCGATGCCATAATTGGGTACATCATCGTCGCAGTTGCGGTATTTGATGTGATTTCAGTCAAGAAAATAACAAGTGCCGTCACTATGGTTAAAATTAAAATAAAGTTAATCGCATTTAGTATGGTTAATTGAGCACCAATCCACTCAGCCAATCCTGTCCTTTCGAATCCATCCGCAATTGCAAGTCCTCCTCCGAATAAAAGCAACGTCCCCCATGGTACATTTTTCGCATCATTCCAATTGATTAATGTCCCGTCTTTCGCTGCTTTAGATGGTAAAAGAAATAATATGGAACCAGCTAAAATAGCAATCAATGTATCATCAATACCAGGTATAAATTCTTCTAATATAAAAGAACGAATAATCCAAGAAATTGCAGCAAATAAAAAGACGACTAGGACAAGCTTTTCTTCAAAACTCATGTTACCTAATTTTTTCTTTTCGCTTATAATTACTTCTCTCCCGCCTGGAATTGATTTCATTTTCATTGGAAAACCCACTTTAACAAGATAAATCCAGGTTATCGTTATTAATAGCACAGTTAATGGAACACCGAAGGCCATCCATGAAGCAAATGTAATTTCTGTATCAAACATTTGATTAATCATACTTGCAAAAATAACATTAGGTGGTGTGCCAATCAGTGTTGCTAATCCACCGATTGAAGCTGAATAAGCAATTCCAAGCATAATCGCCTTACCAAAATTCGAATCGAATTCTTCCTTTTTCTCCTCTAATAAGTCAGAAACATGTGTGATAACAGCTAATGCGATTGGTAACATCATCATTGCAGTAGCAGTATTAGAAATCCACATAGAAATAAATCCTGTTGCAACCATAAACCCCAGTACTAGTCTTTGAGTGCTTGTACCAACAAACAAAATAATGTTCAAGGCAATTCTTCTATGTAAATTCCATTTTTCCATCGCTATTGCGATTATAAAACCACCTAGAAATAAAAATATATTTTTGTCCCCGTAGTTTGGAGTAACAATCCCTGGATCCTCAACAGCTCCCGTTATCGGAAATAGAATAATCGGTAAAAGAGATGTTGCAGGGATTGGAATTGCTTCTGTAACCCACCAGGTTGCTATCCAAAGTGTACTGGCTAACACTGCAAGTGCTTCAGTTGGCATCCCATCAGGAGAAAGCCCAAAAAATGTAACAAAAAACAATATAGGACCAAGGATCAATCCTATATTTTGTCGCATCGACCTTTTTCTTTTCGGTTGAATATTTTTTTCTTTTACTGTGGTAGTGGAATTCGTGCTTGATGACAAATCAGTTGAACTTCCGACCATAAATCGAAAGGTTTCCTTTGTTTGATCATGTAAATACCACAATTTCTCCCAAACCTGTTGCAAAGCAGTCCCCATTTTTTTCCCCCTCATTCATCTATAATCACAAAAAATGTTATGTCTTTATAAAAATAAGTTATACTAATAATAGTTTTTTTGTCAATATTATTCTATTTTTTTGTTATTTTTGAATAAAAAAACGCTTTGCTAGTAAACTTGCAAAGCGTTGTTAAACGAGTAGGTGTTATTCCTCTTCTGTATTTACTAAAAAGTCCGGGTTTAATTCTTCAAATTCTTCGTCGTCTACATCTAAGTCCCAATCATCATCGTCAAAATCTGCTTCTCCTAACTTAACCCATAGTTTTGTTTCACCAATGAGTTCAACAAGAAACTCTCGTTCAGCTGTTACTACGATTCGATTTCCATTTGGAGAAATAGTAGCTTCAACTGTATTTGGCTGTTGTAGGACTTTACATACGACTTCTCGATCAGCAATCGTGTTATCATCTTTATATTTTAATTTAATTTTATCTTTATAATTTACTCGTTCTGTTGCCACATCTGTTTTTGTATTATCATTGCAGGAATACCAGCAGTTAATATCAAAATGTCCGTCAACTTCTACCGTATTACCTACTTTCTCCGCTTTATAAGCATGGTTTATAATCCAGCAGCCTAGGATGCTTGATGGAGTTGTGTTAGGACGAATTGTATGGTTAGAAGTAGTATGTTTACGTCCTTTCGCAACGACCGCTTTAACGATAATCTCTCTAGAATTTCCCATGCGAGCGTAACCTCCTCATGTTTTATCACTTCATCCTATGCGGGACAATAGACTAGTGTGCGGATTAAATATATAAAAAAATCAATTTGACATTGAAAATGTAAAAAAATAAAACATAAGAATGAAGTATATCTTCACCTTATGTTTTTCTAACAAATTTGTGCTTATTTATGTTTAATTGTGATGAGATGTGTTTCAGGATGAGCTCCTAAACGCAACGGCAACATCGTCGTGCCATAACCATTACTAATTAAATGATCAAAATCACCATAACGGTGTAATTTTCCCTTTTGATATGGTCCAAAACCAAAAATTCGTATTTGTCCACCATGAGTATGACCGCTTAAAAGTAAAGAGATGCAATCATCTTTTGTTATTTTTTGTGCTATTTCTGGATTATGACATACGACAATTTTGAAATCCTTTTTCTTTGTATCGCTTAAAGCTATTGATAATTCATCATTTTCCAAACTTAATTCACCGATACCGATTAAATGAACAGCCCCATGATGATTAGATTGAATTTTTACACTTTTATTTTCAAGTACTGTCACCTTGTATTTATCAAATAATTGACGTAATTCCTTTTCCTTAACCTCATAATCATTATTTCCCCAAATAAAATAGATTGGCGCTATTTTGTTGAGCCGGCTAAGATTTACTTCTGTTTTTTCTAAGGGTACACCTTTTTCAGTTAAATCGCCACCGATAATCACAAGGTCAGCTTTTCCTTTAACCTTTCTGATTATGTCATTATCAACAATACGACGATGTATGTCAGAAATAAAAAATATCGTTAGTTTTTTGGATCCTGCTGGAAAAGTAGAATAGTTTAATGTCAAGTGACAGATATTATTTTCTCTGGCAATACAAAACATTCTTACTAACAGCACAACCATAATAACAAAACTTAATAAAGTTATATTGACCATGATAAACTCTCCATCGTATTCCTTTTCATTATATAAAAAAGGGTCTCCCATTCATCCATTACAAATACTCCCAACTTTCCTTCGTTGGGCTCGGATTGAAATGGGGAACCCCTTTTGCTATCAGTTATTATTTACTAATGATTCTTTGTTCGTTTTTTAATTGTGAACCTGTCTTACCTGATAATAAATCGCCTTCCGTCGATTTAATAATTTCATTTGTCACTGTGTTGGCAATTGTATGTGTCACCATTTGCAAAAGATCGTTTACTTCAACTTGGGAATCTTTAAATTCCTGAACTACGGGAATTTCATCAATTTCTTTTTGTAATTCTTCAATTTTTTCTTCCACTTTTTGCAACATGTTCACTTTGCCATAATTTTGTAAATTTACAGCTTGTTTTTGAAGAGCTTTAATTTGTTTGATTTTTTGGGCCACTTTTTGATTTTCATTTATTTTTGCTTCTGCCTTCTTGAAATACTCGACTTCTTCAGTCTCAGAAATCATTTTTGCTAGCTCCCTAGCTTTATCAATGATTTCTGTTTTTTTATATTTCCCCATATATTAGCTCACCTCAACAGTTTCTATATCTTCAACCATCTCTCCATCCAAACTCCATGTTTTCGCTTCAGTAATTTTTACTTTTACAATCTTTCCAATTGCTGACTTCGGTCCAACAAAATTAACAAGTTTATTCTTTCTTGTATAACCTGCTAAAACATCAGGGTTATTTTTCGACTCGCCTTCTACAAGTACTTCAACAATTTTACCTTCATATTCTTTATTTTTTTGAGCTGCTATTTCGTTTACTAACGCATTAAGACGTTGTAATCGCTCTTTTTTTACTTCCATAGGTACATTGTCTTTCATACGTGCTGCTGGGGTACCTTCTCTCGGTGAATAAATAAATGTATAGGCAGAATCAAAACCAACTTCTTTATATAGTGACAATGTCTCTTCAAACTGTTCTTCCGTTTCATTTGGAAAACCAACGATAATATCTGTTGTTAGAGAAACATCCGGAATTGCCGCTTTAATTTTACGGACTAATTCTAAGTATGATTCTCTTGTATAACGGCGTCCCATAATTTTTAACATTGAACTAGAGCCGGACTGAACAGGTAAGTGAATATGCTCTACTAAATTACCACGTTTAGCAAGAACTTCAATTAAATGATCATCAAAGTCACTTGGATAACTTGTTGTAAATCGAATCCGTGGAATATTAATTTTACGTAAATCGTCTAGTAAGTCACCAAAGCGATAATCAATATCTTTAAAATCTTTACCATACGCATTTACGTTTTGGCCAAGTAGTGTGATTTCTTGATAACCTTGTGCGGCTAGACTACGAACTTCCCGGATAATATCTTCTGGTAGACGACTTCTTTCTTTACCGCGAGTATATGGCACAATACAATACGTACAGAATTTGTCACAGCCATACATAATGTTTACCCAAGCTTTTATATTACCTCTTCTAGACTTCGGTAAGTTTTCAACAATGTCTCCTTCTTTTGACCAAACTTCAACTACCATTTCTTTAGACATGTAGGCTTCTTCTAAAATAAATGGAAGACGATGAATATTATGTGTACCAAAAATCATATCAACATGTTGGTGTGTTTGTAATATTTTATTAACGACCGACTCTTCTTGAGCCATACAACCACAAACTCCGAGTAATAGATCAGGATTTTCTTGTTTAAGTGGTTTTAAATGACCAAGCTCACCAAACACCTTGTTTTCCGCATTTTCTCGGATCGCACATGTATTTAACAAAATGACATCTGCATCATCAGTTGTGTCAGTTGCTTCATAACCTAACGCCTCGAAAATCCCTGCCATCACTTCAGTATCGTGTTCATTCATTTGGCAGCCATATGTACGGATATAATACTTACGTCCGTCACCCATTCCTCTAAATTTTTCAGGAATTTTAAAATCTGTAAAATAATTTACCTCACTTTTACTTCTTTTACGAGCTGCTTTTAAGTTTGGGGGTTGGAAAGTACCAAAATATTTGGCGATCATTTCTTCACTCGAAATTTTCTTCAAACGTTCAGCATTCTTTTCCAATTCGGATTTTTTGTCCGTTGGAGTCTCCACCTTCACTTGTTGTCCTTGTAGTCGTTGTTCTTCGTTCATGTAAAATCTCCTTTCAACTTCAAGTGTTTCACATACATTCTACAATCTTAGTTATAATATAATAAATAGTGTCAATTATTGACAAAGCCTCTTTTAAAATATCATTATATACCCTTCACGTGCAACAAACAACTGTGTAAAAAAGCATTTTACAATAAAAATATTGTCTCTTATCCTACTTATGTCATTTTTAATGGCATAATCCATCAACGACTCAACAAGCTGTATCAAAGGGAAATGAAATCAGCGATATGAAAACGATACAAGGTACAAGTGGAAATAGATGAGATGAAGAAAGCAAACAAAGTAAATATGCAGATGGAGTATTTAAAATAATTTGAAAACAAACGAGAAGATTGGTTACTACTTAGTCGTTATTGATATAGATGATGATACCACTGTCATTCAAATCCATTCAATTACAGGAGAAATTATGCCTGTATTAACAACCGATAATAAGGATGATGACGATGAATAAGTTCAAAGAAAAATCGTTGGGGCTGTCCAAAAAGTCCAAGTTAGTGATATTGATATATAATAGCAGCGTTATGTAAATGTTGAGTGCATAATCAGAGGGAGCATATACTGAGTTTAGCGAGAACAACGAATGCCTTTGTGCCAGGTACACGAGCTTATAGACTTGCCATAATCGCCTGTTCACTTGTGGAAGCTGATGCTCGCCACTGGATATAAAGAAAAAATATCTATAAGACATACTCTCAAGACAGCCCAAATAATCACTATTTTTCTCTTATTGTGTATAATTCAGAAACAGCTTGGACCGATCGTTGAATGATCTGTTTTAACACTTTTACATCAATATCGGCAAGTTTATTTATGTAGATACATGCTTTTCCTACTTTATGTTTTCCCAATTTTTCTAAAAGCGCTTGACATTGTGGATCTTGGGCAAATAAATATAAACTAAAATTAGATTTTCTTGGAGAAAAACCGACTATTGCTGCATCCCCTTCATGCTCAGATTCATATCGATAATGGTAAGAACCAAAACCGATAATACTAGGACCCCACATTTTTGCTTCATAACCTGTCGTTTCAGTGAAAATATCAAGTAAGTGAAATGCATCTTCTCTTTTTTTTACATTTTCAACTTGTTCAATAAATTCTATGACACTACGTTCTGTCGGTTTTGTCTTCAATTCATACCCCATAGGAACTCTCCTTATCCAACTCTATATTTTATTTTCGTCATTTGATGATATATAATCATTGTTGTCCTAATATCATTTTATTATAACTAGATTAAGACTTTCACTATAATTTTTCACTTTTCATTAATATCCTACGAATAAACATAAAGAAAAAAGTCTGATTGCAATTGACAATCAGACTTTTATGCTACAACTTAACAAAATTAACATTTTATGAGTACGTTATTCATCGAGGTTCAACAATTAATTTTATCGCTGTCCTTTCTTCCCCATCAATCTGGATGTCGGTAAAAGCAGGTATACAAATGAGATCGACGCCACTTGGAGCTACAAATCCACGTGCAATCGCAACTGCTTTAACCGCTTGATTCAATGCCCCTGCACCAATTGCTTGGATTTCCGCCCCTCCTCTTTCTCTCAGGACTCCTGCAAGTGCACCAGCAACAGAATTCGGGTTCGATTTTGCTGAAACTTTTAATATTTCCATATAAGCTCCTCCTTGAAATACTCTACTTTATTTTTTTCAATGACTGACCTGCAAGCCGTATAAACCATCCCATTGCTACTATATTCAAGGAGTCGAGCCTATATACCATATATTCCTCGTTTTTTGAAAATTCTTTAAGGTATTCAATTAAATAAACTTTCGTCACTATTAAAGAAGATTCGTTCAATGTTTTTTGATAATCCTGTTTTCACATCAATATCAATAACGACACCGTTTAATTGGGTTCTGCCGCTTTTGGGAACCTCAAAACGAGCAGGTAGATTTGTTAAAAATTTATGAATGACCGGGGCAGGTTCTACTCCAATGATCCCATCGTATACCCCCGTCATACCAACGTCCGTAATATAAGCAGTTCCATTTGGTAAAATTCGATTATCTGCTGTTTGGACATGTGTATGTGTACCAACGACAGCACTCACTCTTCCATCTAAATACCAAGCAAATGCCATTTTTTCGCTCGTCGCTTCACCATGGAAATCGACAAAAATTATGGGTGTTCTTTTCCGTGCCTCCGCAATTAGCATGTCAGCTTTTTCAAATGGATTTTCAATTGAATCCATAAATGTTCGAGCCTGAAGATTAATGATAGCAACTTCATAAGAATTTACTTTTATAAAAATCATTCCTTGACCAGGATTGTTTTCAGGGAAATTAGCAGGACGAACTAAATACTTTGCATCATCTATAAATTCAAAAATATCTTTGTTTCGCCAAACATGGTTCCCCATCGTAATAGCTTGCACACCCATTTCCAGAAATTGACGATAAATCTTTCCCGTAATCCCCTTCCCGGCTGCAGCATTTTCACCATTAACGATCGTTATCGTTGGACGATATTTTTCTTTTAACTTAGGTAAAAATTTTGCTAAAGTTTCACGACCAGGAGAACCAACAACATCTCCAATAAAAAGTATTCTCATAACAATTCCTTTCTATATTCATGTTATGTATTTTTTCTTTTACATTTTAACACAGAAAGTTTAAGTTTACTCTTATATTAAAATAATTTTGTGCAAATATATTAAAGACATAGTTGAATTAAAAAGGTTGATGCCAGTGACATCAACCTTTGTTTACTTCGCATATTCAACTGCACGAGTTTCTCGTATAACAGTTACTTTAATATGACCTGGATAATCCAGTTCACTTTCAATTTTCTTCCGAATATCTCTAGCTAAACGATATGCTTCAGTATCATCAATGACATCTGGCTTTACAATAATACGAACTTCTCGTCCTGCTTGAATGGCGTATGATTTTTCAACACCCTCATAGGATTCCGAAATTTCTTCAAGTTTTTCCAGACGACGAATATAGCTTTCTAACGTTTCACTTCTTGCACCTGGACGTGCAGCAGATAATGCATCGGCTGCTGCCACTAATACCGAGATAACAGAAGTTGGTTCCGTATCACCATGGTGAGAAGCAATTGCATTAATAACAACAGGATGTTCTTTATATTTTGTAGCTAATTCTACACCAATTTCAACGTGACTACCCTCAACTTCATGGTCAACAGCTTTACCAATATCATGTAAAAGTCCAGCGCGTTTGGCCAAAGCCACATCTTCACCTAATTCCGCAGCTAAAATTCCGGATAAATGAGCTACTTCAATCGAATGTTTTAAAACATTTTGTCCATAACTTGTTCTAAATTTCATCCGACCGAGAATTTTAATCAAATCAGGGTGAAGTCCATGAACACCAACATCAAATGTTGTTTGTTCACCAATTTCACGGATTTGTTCATCGACTTCCCTTCTTGCTTTATCAACCATTTCTTCAATTCTTGCAGGATGGATACGACCGTCCTGAACCAATTTTTCAAGAGCTGATCTTGCAACTTCTCTCCGAATTGGATCAAATCCTGATAAAATGACAGCTTCTGGAGTATCATCTATAATTAAATCGATACCTGTAAGCGTTTCTAAAGTGCGGATATTTCGACCTTCACGACCGATAATACGTCCTTTCATTTCATCATTCGGTAAGTCAACAACAGAAACGGTTGTTTCAGCAACATGATCTGCAGCACATCGTTGAATAGCTAATGAGAGGATACTCTTTGCTTTTTTGTCCGCCTCTTCTTTCGCACGATTTTCAGTTTCCTTTACCATCACTGCAATATCGTGGGAAAGCTCTTGTTTGACTTGATCTAGAATGATGGCCTTTGCCTCATCTTTCGTTAAACCAGAAATTCTTTCTAGTTCTGCTTGCTGTTCGCGCACCATCTCTTCCACTTTGCTTTCCATCTGTTCAATATGCTGTTGTCTTTGATTTAGAGAATCCTCCTTCTTTTCTAAAGATAATTCACGTTTGTCTAAAGTATCGTCTTTACGATCAAGATTCTCTTCTTTTTGCAATAAACGATTTTCCTGTTTTTGCAATTCATTTCTTCGTTCACGTAGTTCACGTTCAGTTTCTGTTCGTAGTTTGTGAATTTCATCCTTTGCTTCAAGTAAGGCTTCTTTCTTTAAAGATTCTGCATCTCTTTTTGCATCTTCTAAAATTTTCTCTGCAGCATCTTTAGCGCCAGCAATTTTCGCTTCAGCAACGGATTTTCGAATGAAATAACCAGCAACAACACCGACGAGAATAAGCAAAATGGAGATGATGACGATAATGGCAGTTTCCATCATTTCACCTCCTCTTGCTATGAACTTTTCATCTTATACATGTCGGCATGTACATTTTCAACATCTCAAAATCATTTGGCACTCGTTGCTATCTAACAGCAAAAGCCAATCTTTGCTATAGTCAAAAATAATTGACTAAACCTTAAAAAAAAATTAAAAATATACATCTTCATTTTAAAGGTGTAAAAATTCATTGTCAAGAGTTACTCGTTATACCAATGTAATGACTTTAACTTAAAATATATTTCTTTAACAATTCAATTTGTTATCCAATTCAACAAATGTAATTCATTTTTTTGCAAAATATAATAATATAATACATATAAAAAAAGATCACAATTGTGATCTCAGACTGTCGACAAACCCCAACTCAAATGCTTCATTTGAGTTGGGATTTGTCTTTTTTTGCTCATCATTTTCTAAGATTCTTAT
>CADBNU010000374.1 GCA_902796085.1 Heyndrickxia coagulans | reverse complement strand
CTATCATTTCGAAGAGGTGAAACAACCGTTTACGAATCAATATTATCAATCTTTAGAATCGTGGAAAGCGGAAAAAATTAAAAAACAACATGAAATGAAATTGATAGAAAATGAAATTCGTGAAACGGAAGAAAAATTACGCTATTGGAAGGAACAAAAAGATCCTGAACCAGAACGAGACATGCAAACGGTGCAAACAAGGGTTTTGTTAAAAGAGAAAGGAATACCTTACGTTCCGTTTTATGCAGCTGTGGAATTTCAGGAGCACGTTTCTGAAGAGTTGAGGGAACGGATCGAATCTACATTAAATCATGCTGGATTGCTCGACGCTTTAATTGTGGAAGCGGATTTAGATATCCAATATGATCGAGTAATCATGCCAAACCCGGCAATGATGGCACACACGCTAGAGGATTATTTAAAACCTGATGTAGAGAATGACTCAGGTGTTACTAAGGAACGAATCGAAGCGGTATTGCGCAGTATAATCGTATCGGACGAACAGCAAGGTAACGAATATTTTGTCATAAACGAATCCGGACAATATTCACTAGGACTTTTAAAAGGACATGCCCCTGAAAGGGAAAAGGCAAAGTATATTGGAAGAGCCGCACGGAAACGGCTGCGTCTTGAGAAAATTCAGCAATTTGAGGAAGAATTACAGCTTTTAAACACTCAACTAAGAGAAAAACGAGAGCAGCTCGCGGCAGTGGATGAACGAATTCGCCATATTACGGAAGGGTTTCAATCGTTTCCAACTGACCAAAATGTCAAATATGCCTATGACCAGTGGAAGGAAACGAAACTCAAAGTAGAGAGCAAAGAAAAAGAAACAGAAAAGAAAAATGAAAAATTAGGTCAAATTGCTCGAAAATGGCAGCAAGTGAAAAATACTTTGCGCAACAAGACAGAAGGACTGGACCTTAAGTTTTCGAAAAAAGGGTACGAAGATGCTTTGTCTTATATGAAATCATATTTAAAAGAGTTAAATGATGTACAAATTACTCATGGAAACATCGTGCATACCGATGAAATGATCAAAAACCTAAATGATCAGCTTGAAGCATTACAAAACGAAATAGACGAAGCGAAAGGCGAAATCAATGTTCTTCTCGATCAACAACAGCGAGTATCACTTGAACTTGAGCATATCGAATTGATGTTAACGAAAATGGGAGCGG
The DNA here is from genome assembly GCA_902796085.1 of Heyndrickxia coagulans. Lineage (GTDB taxonomy): Bacteria > Bacillota > Bacilli > Bacillales > Caldibacillaceae > Pallidibacillus > Pallidibacillus thermolactis. The sequence goes on along the minus strand of CADBNU010000374.1, from coordinate 5,279 downwards.
AACATATTCGTCAAGAGATTCAACAGATTCGAGAACGACTAACGTTTTTAAAAACGGAAATTCCTGAGAAAATTAAGAAACAAGCAGACATCGGGAATCAACTTTCAAACATGAAAAGCAAAATAAACGGTTTAGAGAGAAAACTGGAATTTGCAAAGGTTCTTGTCCAAGCATGGGAAGAGCTATTTGCCAAAGAATTGGAACGAGGGCTAGTGTTTGTTGACGAAAATGAAACAGGCTCACTTTTGGACAAAGCAATAGACATTTCCAAGAAATATGGTTCTGTATTAAAAGAGAATACACGACTTTCTGTCACCGAACGATTAAACCGAATATTTTTCCAAGAACAACCGAATTTAATCGAATATCGTCCGACACAGGAACCTGCCGATTGGAACAAACAAAATCCGTTCGTCGAGCTTTCATTAGATGAGGAATCGGAGCTAAAAGCGAACGATTGGAAGGAAAAAGCAGGACGTATCATCATTTTACTAGACTACAAAGGACAACGCGTCACACCATATTATGTATTAAAAGAGATTGAAAAAGATATATTGCTGCAAAAAGAATATATTAACGAACAGGACCGCGAATTGTATGAAGATATTATTTTGAAAACGATCGGGCGAATATTGCGAAGCCGCATACAGCGTGCCGAACGCTGGGTAAAAGATATGAACGCATTAATGGAAAAACGTGATACTTCTTCAGGTCTGACGTTTTCAATTCAATGGAAGCCGAAGACCGCGGAAACCGAAGAAGAAATGGACACGAAAGATTTAGTCGAATTGTTGCGAATGAATTCGCGGCTGCTAAAGGAAGAAGATTTGCAGCGGGTTACGATGCATTTCCGCTCAAAAATCAACCGAGCGAGAGAAATGCTTGAAGAAAGTGGGCAGGGCAATACGCTTCACCAAGTCATTAAAGAAGTGCTCGATTACCGAAAGTGGTTCTCGTTTACGCTTTATTACCAAAAAACAAATGAACCAAAGCGGGAATTAACGAACCAAAAGTTTTATAAATTTAGCGGCGGAGAAAAGGCGATGGCGATGTATATTCCTCTTTTTGCCGCGGCATATTCACGATATCAAGAGGCTGCAGAGTATGCTCCATATATTATTTCGTTAGATGAAGCGTTTGCCGGCGTTGATGAAAATAACATTCGTGATATGTTTGCTTTAGTCGAAGAGCTTGGTTTTAACTATATCATGAACTCTCAGGCGCTTTGGGGAGACTACGACACGGTACCATCGCTTTCTATTTGCGAGCTAGTTCGTCCGAAAAATGCACCGTACGTTACGGTTATTCGTTATCATTGGGATGGAAAAGTGAAACGACTTGCGTCAAATCTGGATGAAGAATTTACTTTTACATCATCCATATAGGAAGGATGGTTCATGTTGGAACAAAAAGTAGCGGATGCTGTTGAGTTTTTTCGCGGTGAACCCGGCTTTCACCGCCTTTTTTTGCTGATGAAAAAGAAATATCAATCACTTGGGAGAATCGGCGGAACGGTCAAATTAGACGGTTTTTCATTTGAAGAAAAAGAAGCGCTCGGGGCGTTTTTTGGGAAGGATTTTCATCAAGAATCTACTCCTTCGGTTTCATTAAAAATGTTTGCCGAACAATTAGAGAAAACGCGCTTTGCCGGTATACCGCTCGTTACGTTACTTGAGAATTATTTTGGTGAAGACATTACAACCAATCAAGAGAAGAGGGAAACAGATCGGAAGAAAAAAGAAGAATTTTTTCAAAACCTTATTCATCAATATCCCGAACAAGCAAGGCTTCTGTCTTTTATAGCTGAATCAGCTCCCCAAAACCGCTTTATTCATATCGCCTATTCGCAAGATCGGGAACATTTGGAGACTGTTTTAAAGAATGTGTGCACTGCGCTTCAACATTTGCCGAAAAAAGGTGATTATGAACGTCTTTCAATTTTTTCACAAAAAGTGCTAAAAGATCCGCACGCATTTGACTTGCATACGTTTCAAGGAAAAGTATTTCTTCATGCACTTCAATTTTACTCTGATCAAGACTATGACTTATCCTCAGTCGAGGAAGTCAATGAGCTCCTGCAATCATTTGGCATTTTACGGGAAGATATTTTAAACTTTGTGACATGTGCGGGAATTTTGACAGAAACGGAACAGGGAATTCATTCTGTGTTTGCTTCTGCTGTAAAAACGAATACAGTACTCAATGTGCCATTGCGGGAAATATTGAAGTTAAAGCGTGCATATCCTGCTAAGGGGCAGACCGTATTTGTCGTTGAGAACTCAGGCGTATTTTCCGCTTTGTTGGATTTATTTCCTGACGCTTTCCCGCCGCTGATTTGCACAAATGGGCAATTTAAACTAGCGTCACTGATGTTAATAGACTTAATCATCCAAGAAGGTTGTCAAATATATTATTCTGGAGATTTTGATCCTGAAGGACTAAAAATGGCGCAGCGATTAAAGGAGCGGAATCAGGAGCATATTCATTTATGGCATTTCCAATTAGAAGATTACTTAGCGTCATCTCCAGAAGTTTTGTTGTCGGATGACCGAGTAGCGAAACTAGAAACTGTTACGATCGAAGAATTGCAGCCGATCAAAGAGAAAATACGGGAAATCAAAAAAGCTGGGTATCAAGAAGAAATCCTGAAGAAGCTTTATGAAGGTATTTGTCGCCACATGTGGGATTAGGCTGGAAGCATGATTTGCGAGTCTGTTCCCATTCGATTTGCTAACAATGTGCGAATGGGGACAGGTGGTTACATAGTAAAGAAAATACACGTTTGGATAGACGTACTTACTTTTCGAGTTTATATGATCATATTTCATTATTTGAGGTTTTAAGCTTCTTGTTGGTTTTAAATTAACTCGAATGTCTATTTCTTTAGATTCATCACCACTTTTTGTGATTTTGGCAAAAAAGAAGAAAACACTTACGAAAACCTGGCAATAATGTTAGCTACCAGACAAACATAAGGAGGTTTCATAAGTGCTTTCTATATCACTAGAATTGCCAGAGTTTGAAGTGATTAAACAACTTTCTTTCTCCAATCAATATTTTGTTCATGTTCAAAAAAAGTGTCATGAGGAACGTTGTCCTTATTGTGGATTTATGACTTCTTATGTCCATGACAGGAGGACAAGAAAGGTTCGTGATCTTCCTATTCTCAATCATTCTGTGTGTTTATTTGTGCTGGTCAAACGATATCAATGCCAAAATTGTCAATCGGTATTCTCGGAGCCTTATGAGTCGATTCAACCTAATAAACACCAAACGAATAGGTATCGTGAATACTTGTTTGAATTATGTCAGGATACAACTATACAAGATGTAAGTCGAAAACAAAAGATTCCGTATTCGACCTTAGAGAGAATTTACTACTCGGTCGCTCAAGAAAAAGCTGCCCTTCATCAAAAACAAATTCATGAAGCTTTAGATAAGGATGAACTGGTTTTAAGTTTAGATGAGGTGTCTGTACGAAAAGGTCATCGATACGAAACCGTTTTGACAGAGGCGAAATTAGGCTGTGTCATCGGAATGCATAAAGACCGAGATTGTGATTCCACCATTCAACTATTAAATCAGAATGTCCATTCCTCCCAAACGGTTCAAACCATCTTTTGGACATGTGGGAGCCTTATCATAAAGTGATTCAATCCGTCTTTCCTTTAGCGACGATCGTCACTGATAAATACCATGTTGTTCAAAAAGTCACACAAGCCTTAGACAAAGTTAGAAAAGGATTTGCAAAACTAAAAAAAGCAAGATTCCTCCTGTTGAAAGGATATGAATCACTACAGGATCATCAGAAAGCACGCTTGGAAGAAATCTTAGAAGAGTACCCAGAACTTGCTTGTGCTTACGATTTAAAGGAACTATTTCGAGATTTCTATAAGTTGACCGATTACGATGATGCCCATGATCTTTTAGAAGAATGGATTCAATTAGCACGGAATAGTCCTTACTCATCTTTTCATAAAGTGGCCAACACATTAGAAAAGTGGAAAGCACCCATACTCCAATATTTCTTATCTCCATACACGAATGCCCGAACAGAAGGAACCAATCATAAAATCAAAAATATAAAACGGAGGGCTTATGGATATCGGAATCTAAAGCGTTTTCGACTTCGTGTATTTTTGGAATGTACAGGGAATACTAATGTTGATCAAATTACTTAAGGGCTCTTCTTCAGCAGCTAACATGATAGTTGGTAGAATGGCAGCCGTCAAGGAAGGCACTTGACTACTCCCATTCTACCAACTTAGTGGTCAGTAAGCTGAAGAAGGAGACGGTCTGATTGACATCTAAATCCAGCTAACATGATGCAAGGTTCGTGTACAAATCACAGAAAATGGTGAAGAGACTTTCTTTATTATGATGGGCTTGCTCATTTTGGTGCAAGTGGTCCATAATTCCTATGTTGAAATGGAAAGACAAGCGAATTATTTTGCAGCTGCTCTAATATTGCCGAGGAAGCACTTCCTATACTTATATAAAGCTAGAGGGGTTTATTAATTGAAAGAAATTTTGGATGGTTTCTATAAATGCGATGATTGTAAGAAGTTATCATATATGTTTAATAAGTTACAATTCAATACCAATGCCAGCAAAAGCAAATGTACCAAAGGAAATAAAAACACTCAGTTGAAACACTAGCGTCGCATTAAAATTATACAATTCGATTAATATTACAGAATATTCTGTTAGTAAACTTCTCCATAAAAAAATCCTTTATAATGGTTTGATGGTAGTAACCTATCCAAATCCAATATAAAGGAGCATAGCATGAATAAGTTTACACGAAAAACATCTTTTGAACAATGGTTTTCACTGATTAATTCTTCATTATTTACAGAATTAGTGGAAAGCCATCAATTAACTCGCTATACCAAGAAGCTTTATATGGCTTCTTTTGTGAAACTCCTTTTATATGCAGGGCTTCATGAAACAGAGAGTTTGCGTGCATTAAGCGATGCGGTCTTCTCCGAAGAATTACAGCGAGCAACAGGATTACAATCGATTAGCTTTTCACAGTTAGGAAGACGAATCAATGTGATTCCAACCGTTTTCTTTCAAACGATTTTTCTCGATTTAGTGGAACAAATTCATCAGAAAACTCATTTTCAAACGCGAAGAAAAATGACAAGGCCACTCAAAATCATTGATTCGAGCACGTTACCTCTGAATTTGACCAACCATAAGTGGGCCGAGTTTCGAAAAAACAAAGGCAGGTGTCAAGTTACACTTGCGCCTGGTTTTCATGGAAAAAGGGTACT
>CADBNU010000373.1 GCA_902796085.1 Heyndrickxia coagulans | reverse complement strand
TTTTCCATTTGTTTATAAATGCTTTGAATCGCCTCAAGGGATTCTTCTAACAATTTCTTCTCTTCTTCTAGTTCGGCAACGCGATCTTTTAATTCAAAATAATAGGATTGGTTCAATTGTTCCACGACACTCCCTCCTCTCCTATTTAAGGAAATACGCCATAAATGGAAAATTTTCCTTTCGTAACATAACCAATTTTCCAAATTTTATCATATTTATGTTTACCTATCTTTAAATTAATCTATTATATTATATTTTACAACTATTTATGTTTTGAATTTTTAATAAATTTGGATTGTTATGTTGAATTTATGCATATTTTGTAACCTTAGTAACAATAACATCTATCTACTTTTCTTTTGTAAAAAAAGTAATATAATATTAATTTGCTAGATAATTATATGTCCCTTACACTTATTATTAGAGAAGTGATATAGGAGGACTTCCAATGACAGGAGAACGTAACTATTATTTTGATAACGGAAAGTTCTTTCTAATCTTTTTTGTTGTTTTTGGACATTTTATACGGCAATTTATTGAAGATAATGAGCTCATTCTTGCGATTTATAAAACGATTTATGCATTTCATATGCCTGCTTTTATCTTAGTTTCAGGTCACTTTGCGAAAGGGTATTTTGAAAAAGGTTACATTTTAAAATTAATGAAAAAATTACTGGTGCCTTATATCATTTTCCAATTGATTTATACAATCTATTACTACTTTTTGTTGGATCAAAATAAGTTCTCGTTTGATCTATTAAATCCACAATGGTCGTTATGGTTTTTAATTAGTTTATTTTGTTGGCATATGCTGTTACCATTATTTAAAAACTGGAGACCTCAGCTTGCGATTGCTTTTACGATTACGCTAGGAATTGTTGTCGGCTATTTTGATTTTATTAACACGACTTTAAGTTTATCGCGGACGATTGTATTCTTTCCTTTCTTTTTACTTGGTTATTTTTTAAAACGGGAACATTTCTTACAATTAAAAAGAAAACGTATGATGATACCGTCAAGCCTCGTGTTATTGATAACCTTTGGTTTATTTTTCCACTTTCCAACATGGGATTATGAATGGTTATTCGGTTCCAAACCATATAGTGAATTAGAAAACCTTACCCATTTCGCTTGGCTTGGTCGCTTATTTATCTATAGTATTAGTTTTCTAACTGTCATTAGTTTTTGGTCCCTCGTGCCAACAAAGAAATACAATTATACAAAAATTGGTCAATATACACTTTATGTATACTTATTACATGGTTTTGTCATTAAATTTTTCCGGGAATTGGATATACCGAAATGGATTGCCGACAATCACCCTTCACTCATTTTAATTCTAATCGGTTCGTTATTACTCACTTATATTTTATCCAGTAAATTGGTTCGAACGTTAATGCAACCGATAATCGAGTTAAAAATAATGAACTGGCGAATTTTATTTCAAACTTTAAATCGGAGATTATTCTCATAAACTTGATAAAAAAAGGTCTGGTTCTTTTTTAATAAAAGAATCAGACCTTTTTTATTTAAATTCATTTCAACCTATCGTAACTCTTTCTTTCGGATAATGGAAGTTTTCCTTTTTCTCCTTTCCGCCAAGCATAAACATAAAGGAGACGATACCTACACGACCGATAAACATTAGTATCATGATGAGTATCTTACCAAAAATCGTTAAATCATCTGTAATTCCAAGTGACATGCCACATGTTCCGAAGGCGGAACAAACTTCAAATATGATCGCAATTAGAGAAACATCCTCCGTAAAAGATAAAAGGATGACGGAAGTAACAACAAGTAGCACTGCAAAAGCTGTTACGACAAAGGATTTCAACAAATCTTCTTCGTGAATTTCACGTTTAAAAACCTTAATGATTCGATTTCCTTTGGCAAATTGGAAAAAGAACAAAATATTTAGAGCAAAAGTCGTCGTACGAATTCCACCACCAACCGAACTTGGAGAGGCACCGATAAACATTAAAATAGCAAAAAGTAATAAAGTTGCAGTGGATAACTCTTGTAAATCCAGTGTTACTAGCCCGGCACTACGAGTGGATACAGACTGAAATAAAGAATAAAACAACGATTCATGCCAATTTTTTTCTGATAAAAATTTACTAAATTCAAAGATGAAAAATACCATTGCCCCAAAAATCGCTAGTAAAAAGTACGTTACAGTTGTAATTTTCGCTGTTAAACTAAAGTGATAAACCGTTCGTCTTTTTTGTAGGTAGTTTTTAACCTCAATCAAGACTGGAAAACCAATGGCACCTAAAATAATTAATAACATATGAATGAATTGTACAAAATAATCACCAGCATAAGGTTTTACAGATGAACCGGTGATATCGAATCCGGCGTTTGTTGTGGCACTGACCGATGAAAATAAGCCATGAAACAATGCGTCTTGCCAACTTGAAAAATAACGCAAATAGTAAAGCCCTAAAATAAAGGCACCAATCACTTCGATTAAGAAAAAAATTATTAAGATGTGCTTCATTAGATTAACAACACCAGCAAATTTTATTTGATTTTGATCGGTCATGATTAGTTGGCGTTCTTTTAAGCCAATTTTTTTACGAAATAATAACCAAAAAAATGTACCTAAAGCCATAATGCCAATTCCACCGATTTGTAAGATGATGATAAGAAAAATAATTCCTGTAGGCGTAAAAGTGTCTGCAATACTTACGGTGGTTAAACCTGTCACACTAACAGCACTAACCGCTGTAAAAAGCGAATCGATAAACGACCATGGCACATCTTGTTGTCTTGCAATAGGTAAACTAAGTAAAATCGTTGCAAAAGTTACCGTTAGCAAATAGTATCCCACAATAATTCGGGTTGGACTTAAATTGTAGAAAAAATTTTTGACTGTATCCCACATAACGATTCCTCGCTTACTAACTCATCAATTAGTTTATATAATATGTCCAACCTATATTAATATAAAGTAACCACTTTCTGCAATATCATTTATACAAAAGTTCCCACTTATGTTTTTCTCACCTTGTTCCATAATAATGGTATACCGATGTAAAGGTGGTGAGAACATGGCACGTTCTTCAAATAAATTATTAGTCCCTGGTGTACAGCAATTTTTAGACCAGGTGAAATATGAAATCGCACAAGAATTCGGTGTTACTTTAAGTGGTAACACGGCTTCACGGGCCAATGGTTCAGTTGGCGGTGAAATTACGAAGCGATTAGTCAAACAAGCACAAGCTCAATTTGCAAATCAAAATAATCAACAACAATAATAGAAAGTATGGCGTATGAGGCAGTCACTAGACTTGCCTCAATATTATTTGGTTTGACAAAAAGTACCATACTTGTTTAATGCTCGTTACCCTGATGAAAACATTTTTTCTTCTGTTGCCGTCAAAGTTTCTGCCTTCATTCCACTCTTGTACACACTTTTTCGCCTGCTCGAACCAAATTTCTGCTTTCATCTCCTCGATGAAAACAGTTTATCTTCTGTTCCAAGCTATTTTCTGCGTTCATCCTCCCTTTGAAAACAGTTTTTCTTCTGCCCCAAACAATTTTCTGCATTCATCTCCCTCTTGAACACACTTTTTCGCCTACTCCAAGTAATTTTCTGCGTTCATCCTCCTTTTGAAAACACTTTTTCTTCTGTTCCAAGCTATTTTCTGCGTTCATCTCCCTTTTGAACACACTTTTTCGCCTGCTCCAAGCCATTTTCTGCGTTCATCTCCCTTTTGAACACACTTTTTCTCCTACTACAAGCCATTTTCTGCGTTCATCCAACTATCGAAAACACTTTTTCGCTTGCTCCAAGCCATTTTCTGCGTTCATCCCACTCTTGAACACACTTTTTCGCCTACTCCAAGCTATTTTCTGCGTTCATCCACATTTTTTCAGCTCTACCACCAAAATTCCGCATTCACCTCTCCAAAGAATGGATCAATAAACAATAAAAGTGCGCTCACCTATTGATGAACGCACTCATATTCAACACAAAATGGCTTTCAATTTCATACTATGTTCAAGTCTATCAAAGTTTCACAATTATCTTGTATACTTATCCATCGGATTATATAACTTCACATCTGGATTTTTATCTTGGAACCATCTTAAGGCAAAATCATTTTCAAATAAAAATACATTTCTATCAAACCGATCTTTAACAAGCATACTTCGTTGGCTGTTCAATTTTTCATCCACTGTATCATCTTCAACCCAACGTACAATTTTTGAACCTAAATGTTCCATAATAACATCAGAGTTATATTCGTTTTTCATCCGGTGTTCGAAAACATCAAATTGTAACTGACCGACGGCACCAATGATATAATCTTCATACTTCGTTTTAAATAATTGAATAGCTCCCTCTTGGACAAGCTGATGGATCCCTTTATGAAACTGTTTTTGCTTCATTACATTTTTCGCTCTTACTCGAACAAACAACTCAGGGGTAAATTGTGGAAGTGGGTCATAATGTATTATTGGTTTACCCCCCACAATCGTATCGCCAATCTGGTAGGTGCCAGTATCGTATAAACCGATGATATCACCACTAACTGCTTCGTTTACCGTTTCTCTAGTTTCTGCTAAAAATTGTGTGGATTGGGATAACTTCATTGATTTACCTGTCCGTGCCAGGGTCACATTCATCCCCCGTTCAAATTTTCCAGAACAAACACGGACAAAGGCAATTCGATCACGGTGAGCAGGATTCATATTCGCTTGAATTTTAAAAACAAAGCCAGTAAATTGTTCGTTTAACGGATCAATATAACCTTGATCTGAATGACGAGGTTGGGGTTCCGGCGCAAATTTTAAATAGGTTTCTAAAAAGGTTTGAACACCAAAGGTTGTTAACGCACTGCCAAAAAATACAGGTGTTAGCGTCCCCTTCGCAATTTTTTCCTCAGAAAACTCATTTCCCGCTTCATCTAATAATTCAATTTCTTCTAAAACTTGTTCATATAAACTTGATTGCTTTATTGGATGATCTCCGTCAATTTCACCGTTTGCATTTAACGGAATAAAACGTTCATCCTCGTCTACTCGAAACTGTTCAATTCGTTTATAAAACCGATCATAAATTCCTAAAAATTCTTTCCCCATCCCAATTGGCCAATTCATCGGATATGCTTCAATGCCGAGCACTTCTTCTAATTCTGCAACTAATTCCAATGGGGATTTTCCAACTCGATCCAATTTATTAATAAAAGTAAAAATCGGAATTCCACGCATACGGCAAACTTTAAACAATTTAATCGTTTGCGGTTCAATCCCTTTAGCAGAGTCGATAACCATGACGGCACTGTCAACGGCCGTTAAGGTCCGATACGTATCTTCACTAAAATCTTCGTGACCTGGTGTATCTAGAATATTGACACGAAAACCATTGTAATCAAACTGCATCACACTCGATGTAACCGAAATCCCCCGTTGCTTTTCAATCTCCATCCAGTCACTTTTTGCAAATTTCCCGGTCTTCTTCCCCTTTACCGTACCGGCTGACCGAATCGCACCACCAAATAATAATAATTTTTCGGTTAAAGTCGTTTTCCCTGCATCCGGGTGGGAAATAATCCCGAATGTCCGTCGAGATTTGACTTCCTCTATAAAGTTGTTCATATAAATTATCCTTTCTATCTTTCAAAATTACGTATCCGTTCTCTGAATAAATTAAAAACGTATATTACATGTCCGTAGACCTCACTTTCTTATCTACAGAAAAATTTTACCTTGCTAATAGTAAGATTGCAATGATTTTTGAGTTAACCGACCTATCCGTTGGAGTCCATTGTCTTTTTTTTGCTTTTTATTATACGTTCAACAAAATAATAAAGAAAAAATAGTGAAAAAATGATGACTTTTAACGGATTACTTAAAGGAAAAGGATTTACCCGATTCATAATTGATTTAGATAACTCATCTCCTGTAAAAAAATCAATGGTAATAGATACTCCTAATAAAACAATAAAAATCAAACAAAAGATTCCAAATATCTTTATCATCATAATGCATTCACCTCATACAATGATTCTAATTTATTATTTGTATAGGGAATGTTATTATCCCTTCTTTTGCATAATGTTCCAGCAATATACAAATAATGAATTAATAAACCAGCAATTACCACATATATTCGACTGTTTCCATTTTAGGAGGATTCATATGGGATTTTGGTCAAGGCAAACAAAGAAGAGGAAAAATGATAAAAATAAAAAGCAGCAAACAAAAATGGAAAAATTAGAGGAATTGGCCGGAACTGCTTTTGATATTCCATATGAACAATTAAAACAAAGCCTTGAGGAAAACATTGATTATTTAAAAAAAGTAACAGGTAATAGTCCCGATATCCTTTATCGAGAAATCGAAATCGGTAAAAGATACACTATAAAATCAACAATAGTTACAACACTTGGATTAGTCGATACTCAACTCATCAATGATTTTATTTTAAACTCATTAATGACACAGCCGTTTCATGAGAAAATAGAAGAATATATAAAAGAAAAAGTTAGACAAGAAGATGACAAACTTACAAATAGCAGTGCAGAATTAATCTTAACTGAAATCGAAAAAAAACTGCTACCAATTTCACATGTTAAACGGGTTTCAAATTGGTCTGCAATCTTTAAATATTTATTAACAGGTAAGGCAGTTATTTTCTTAGACGGTGCAAAAAGTGCATTAATTACGAGTACACAAGGCGGAGAACAACGCTCGATTACAGAGCCTCAAAAAGAAGTATCCATATTTGGACCGAAGGACTCCTTTACCGAATCAATCGTAACTAATATTAGTCTCATTCGCAAAAGAATTAGAAATCCAAATCTCTGGGTCGAATCATTTACAATCGGAAAAGTCTCTCAAACCGATATTCGTATTATGTATATTAATGAAATTGCCAATGAAGAAATCGTAGAAGAAGTGAGACAACGACTAAATAAAATTGACATAGATCAAATTCTAGATGCTAGTTTTTTACAACAGTTTATCCAAGATAAGGTATTTACATCATTTCCAACCATTTATTATACAGAAAGGCCGGATGTAGTTACGGCAAACTTGATGGAAGGTAGAGTTGCGATTTTTGTTGATGGTTCACCCTTTGCCTTGACCGTACCCGCACTTTTTTTGGAATTTTTCCAGTCGGTCGATGATTATTATGCTCGATTCGATATTATCATCTTCCTTCGTTTTTTACGTATCGCTCTTTTCTTTATTGCAATGATTTTACCAGCAACGTATGTAGCTATTACAACTTTTCACCAAGAAATGGCACCAACATTATTAATTATCGCTATTGCTGCTCAACGGGAGGCCGTTCCCTTTCCGGCTTACTTTGAGGCATTACTAATGGAAATCACATTTGAAGTTCTACGTGAGGCAGGAAGTAGATTACCAAGAGCGATCGGACAAGCTGTTTCTATTGTTGGCGCACTTGTGATTGGACAAGCCGCCATTCAAGCTAATATTGTTTCCCCAGCAATGGTAATTATTGTTTCTTTAACCGCTATATCAAATTTCGCTATTCCTTCATTTGATATGGCAATAGCTACACGAATTATACGTTTTATCTTAATGACATTGGCCGCTGTCATGGGCATTTATGGGATCGTTTGCGGATTAATGTTTATGTGTATTCATCTAAATAGTTTACGTTCTTTTGGCGTCCCTTATATGGAACCTTTTGCACCGGTAACGGTCAGAAGCCTTGGTGATACAGTTGTTCGTCTTCCTTTAATGTACCATAAATATAGGCCAAAAATGATAGCTAAGAAAAATACAAAACGGGTAAGCGCAGTCAATAGTGAACAACAATCGGACAAAGGAAAAAATAAAAATTCCGAAAAGGGATGATTCGATGAAGAGTAAAAAGCATTACTTCTTCATAATAAATATCGTCTGTACTTCGCTTTTACTTTCGGGATGCTGGAGTTACCGAGAATTAACGGATATTGCCTTCGTTATTGCAATTGGTATTGATGAAGGAGAAAAGCAACCTTATAAATTATCCTTCCAATTAATTAATCCGAAAAACGTCGCCGGAGAACCACAAAAATCAGGAATTATTGGTCCAGCGACAGTCATCTATCAAAGCGAGGGGGATAATCTTTTTACCGCCAATCGTGCTACAACCCAACAAGTTTCTAGGCGACTGTATTACGCCCATACTAGTTTAGTTGTCATTAGTGAAAAGTTAGCTAGGAAGGGAATTCGTGATGTACTAGATATCTTGACTCGTAGTCCAGAATTTCGTCCAACAGCGGACATAGTAATTGCCAAGGATTCGTCTGCTGAAGACTTACTAAATGTATTAACACCTTTGGATCAAATCAATGCTGATAAAATCCAAAAAACATTAAAGTATTCTGAACAATTATATGGAAAAACTACTAAGACAAACATAAATGATATCGTAAGTGAACTCATTTCAAATGGTAATTTACCCATTATAAGTGGATTTAAGATAGAAGGAGACCGAAAAAAAGCAAAAAGTTCTGAAAATATCTTGAATCAAAAACCACTCTCAACCATACATGCCGATTCGATTGCTTTGTTTAAAAACGAAAAGCTGGTCACTTGGGCAGAAGGTGCAGCAGCGCGAGGCATTAACTGGATATTAGGAAATACTAGTCAACCAGCAGTAAATATTGATTGGGCAGATAAAAAAGGGGCAATTAGTATTCAAATCCTCCGCTCTAATAGTCAAATTAAGACTGAGGTAAAAAACAACAAACCAATTATTACCATTAATCTCAAAGCAGAAGGAAACGTCGCCGAAGTAAATACGTACCTTGATTTATCTAGAGAAGAAGAATTTATTAAATTGCAATCTGAACTAGAAAAAGTAATCAAAAATGAAATCAACGAAGCGATCAAGTTAGGTAAAAAGTATAAAACCGATGTTTTTTCCTTCGGTGATCATATACGTATATCTCATCCAAAATATTGGAAAAAGGTTCAAGATCATTGGAATGATGATATTTTACCAACAGCTGAAATTAAAATAAATGTAGATGCTTCACTCCGCTTGACTGGTTTAAAAACAAAATCAGATGTTTATCAATGAGGGCGTTGAAAAGAATGGAAAAAACAAAAATCGATAGAATTCAATTTTTTATTCTTATCATTATATTTCATATGAGTATCTACCTTACCATTCCTCTAGCTAGTGGTGCAAGAAGGGATGCTTGGATCGTCGTTTTAATCAGTGCTTTCTTCGGCATTTTAATGTTTATGATTTATTACAAACTGTATACCTATTATCCAACGGAGCTTCCTTCCACTTATATTAATAAAATTGTTGGAAAAATTTTAGGAAAAATTATTTCATTTGGATATATCATTTACTTTATTTATATTTGTTCTGAACAATTACGACATTTCGGAGATTTAATGATAACGATCGCATATCTTGGAACACCAATAATCATAATTAACTCAATGATATTATTATTAGTCATTTACGCAACTATTAAAGGAATTGAAGTAATTGCTCGTACAGCGTTGTTGAGTATTCCAGTCATTTGTCTCATTTTTGTTTTTTGGCTTATCGTGCTTCCCTTTTCTGAAATTTTTAAAATAAATAATTTACAACCGATATTAGAGAATGGATGGGGACCTGTGTTCTCCACCATTTTCACAAACACAATCTACATCCCATATGGTCATACAATCGTCTTTTTATTTATCCTTCCTTATTTAAAAAACCGAAAATACGGCAGAACAATTGGTAGCTTAGCAATATTTACAGTAGGTTGCATCTTTACCGTTAACGTTTTGGTTAATTTAGCTGTATTAGGGCCAGATCTATATAATAATACGGTATTTCCTTTATTACGAACAGTTCAGCTTATTAGATTTATGGACTTCATTGAACGACTTGATGTGATGCTATTAATTTTAATATTTATCGGAAATTTTTTTAAAATCGTCTTATTTTTTTATGTTGCTGTCATGGCAACTAAAGAATTAATCAATTTGGATGATTATAAACCTATTGTCATCCCCTTCGCAACAATTGTTTTATTTTTTTCCATGGCAATTGCAAGTAACCATTCTGAGCTTATCCAAGTTGGAATAGAAACCACACCACTATATCTTCATTTACCGTTTCAAATGATTATACCCGTTATATTATTAGGCATTGCCTTCATAAGAAATCGAACAAAGAAAAATGGATCTTTACAAGAAAAACAACAAAATCAAGACCAAGATTATGTTGGATATAACACGACCGCAAATGCACTAAATAACGCTTCTGATGAAATGCAAAGTAATGATGATGCAAGTAGCATGAATCAAGAAAAGAACAACAATGCAAGGACAATTAGTGAGGAAACTAATAACAATGCAAACGGGAATAACTACAATCAAAGTGGAAACTCAAATCATAATGGGTCAAATACTAACAATAAAATTAACCAACCAATTGAACAACAAGAAGCAAATAGAACAAGTTCTATCGAGCATCAATCTCAGCACACAAACAGTACAGAAGCATCAGTCCGTAAAAATGAAATCCAAAAGAATAACATGGCCAACTCTACTTTTGAAAAATACAAACCATATAGTATCGATAAGGATATGGCAAAACAAGACAATAAAACGATAGGTGATCAAAACAAGGCAAAACAAAACATTGACACGACTAATTCAAAGCAAAACATTAAAAAAACTGAATCTAGTCAACAATCAAATCCTAGCGTTCAAAAGGACAAAATAAAAAATGGAAAACAAAACAAGAAAATAAATGTAGAACCTCAAAAAAGCAATGAAGAAACAAATGTCAACATCAGAAATACAAGACGCTCAAAACGAAGCAACAGAAAAAGATCGGTAAGACAGACAAAGAAAGCTATAAAGTTGATGCAGATGGTTGAATCTAAACAGAAAAATCAAAATCAAAATAAAAATATAACAAAAGTTAAATCTCAATCAGAAGATTCAGCAATAAATAACCAAAAACCAAAACAGTCTCTTTTTATTAAATATAAAGGAAAACAATAGGAGGCAATTTCATAACTTTTTATGAATTGCCTCCAATACTATATTCTATAGCAAGAGAATTTTCACCCGAAAAAATTTTATTTATTCACTCAACCTATGTTTAACTTTCTCAGGTAACTCTATACCTTGCACTTCTTCCCACTCTTCAACAAAAGAACCTTTTGCGGTGATTTTTAAATAAGCCTGTTCTTTTAGTACTTTTCCTGAACTAAATGTTACTTCTCTTTCTTCGCCATCTTTATTATAACCGGTGAGCGTATATTCATATCTCGGACCATTTGAAACAGGAGCTTTATTTATTTGGACATACACCTGTTCTTTAGGTATAAAAGGGTTAATATGATCTCGATCTTCTTTTGGTATAATCGTAAAAATTCCTGCGATGATAATCGTCAAAAAAAGAATGATTCCGATCAATGTTTTCATTATTTTTTTCAATGTTGATCTCTCCTTGTTATTTTAATTCTAGAAAAGCAAATTTCCTTGCTAGTTTTACTTTAATGAGTACCGACATTGTTTACTATCGAATTAAATTACATGTATATTACACTTTTGTAAGCTAGTGGCTAATTCCAATTACGAAAAGACAAAAAAACGTGAAACCCTTGAAAAATGGATCCCACGTTTCTTACGAATCATATTTATGTATATTTTACGTTTGTAATTGATGTATGATCAAAAATTTACTGTCCTTATTTCAATCATTCAAAGATGAGATAAAGGGAAGTCGATGAAACGGCATACTTAAAAAGCAAGCCGTATATGTATTTTCATGCTCTTTTACTTTATTGGAACAAGACTGGCTACTTTGATAAACGGATTTTTTTTACCATTGCTAACCTATAAGGAATCTTTTAACTGACTAAAGCTTGCTAGTTTCTTAAGGATAAAGGCTGTAAGGATTGCTATTATGCTAGGAATATAGATTTGTATATTAGTTAAAAATAATTCTGACAATGAAGATAATTGAAATCAATGTATAAGTTATGTTGAAGCATCTAGAATCCTAGGTTGTATTTGTACCAGCTGGAGAATACGCATTTGTTACTTTTGAAGGTAGCGGACAATATTTTGTCGAAAAAGATGATGCTGGAAATATTATCGATAATGAAAACTTTGATAGTTTTGGATATGTGTATGTGCATGGTGCAGGTAATATTCAAACAGATGCCGTTCTAATTAATCTAAATGATTTTGATACTTTAGGAGTAAGTAGCGCTAAAGAAATATATGAAATTTTAAATGATAAAACAGATTACAAAGATGGAGCATGGTATAAAGTTGGTGTGGATATTCCTGCAGGAGAATACGTTATCGAAAGTTATGGTGAAGGATATGTTGCTATCATGAGTGGGCCTGTTGGAAAAAGTGAAATAATAGATAACGAAATCTTTAATGGTAGATACGCTGTAAATGTTTCCGATGGACAATACTTAAAGATTTCCAGAGGAACAATTTCTCAGTAATTTATAATATGGATGGGGCTGTAATAGCCCTTTTTTTACTACATGTAAAGAATAATTTTCTATTCTTAAAAAGGAGTTAAATTTATCCATAATCTGAAACCAGTAATGGTTTAAAGAATT
>CADBNU010000372.1 GCA_902796085.1 Heyndrickxia coagulans | reverse complement strand
CTACTTTATTTGGTGCAGAAAATCGATTAATCGGTAAACCATTTGCTCTTTTAAATCTCATGCCGTATTAAAAATTTTTATTATAACTGTTTACTTTCCAGTGAGCAGTTCAGCCTTTGTTTGTACTTATTAAATAAATTCAAAATAAAAGTTGGTATATTACAAAACCAATAAATAATATCAAAATTAATATTCCGATACCTTTCCATCCTATGCCTTCTCCTAAATTTCCTAAACTCCCATTTTCAGCTCGATTAAATCCATCATTTAGTGTACCTGTTGGATTTTTTTTAAGCTCTTCAAATCTCATTCTTTCTCTTGTCTCTTTGGGAGAATTCTTATGTTTCATCTAAAAATCACCCACCTTAATAAAATTAGGTAGGGGCGTGGATATCATTCAAGTCACCAGCAGGGCCAAATATTCTCTTCCCAATTTAATTATAACATGTATAAAATGGCGAAAATAGACTGTTTATTCTGAATTTCGACTGTTATACTTCGAAAGTACATTAGCGATATTTCTCAGGGATTCGATGTTCATAATTTGGTCTGCTCCATTAAGTGAAGAATTAGCAAAGGGTAAAGCCAATGGAGAAGTTTTAAGAAGTTAGCTTCTGTATATACTCATCATAACGATTTGGAGGAAAGTTTAAATGAATAAAATATTTGATCCAAATAACGCTATTATTAAACTCTGCATAAATGGGATGGCATTGGAGGAAAGGGGAAACAGTGAGGATGCAATCAAGATGTTTCATAAAGCATGGGACGAAGCTACTGATGACTATGAAAGATTTATTGCATCTTATCATATAGTCCGTATACAAAAGAGTGTAACAGACAAATTAAAATGGATGGAGACTTCTCTACAGTGTGCCCTAAAGATCAATGATGATAATGTTAAAAGTGCATACCCAACGTTATATTTACACATTGCCAAATGTTATGAGGAGTTGGGTGATTCCGAGAATGCAAAAAGAAATTATGAATTGTCCAATTCAGCTAAGGCTGCACCTACTGATGAAGGTCCATTTTATCATGGGACAAAGGCAGATTTGAAAATTGGTGATCTACTGACAGCGGGTGGAATTTCAAATTTCAATTCTGAAATTAAAATGAACCACGTTTATTTCACTGCTAATATTAATGTTGCTGGACTAGCAGCAACATTAGCAAAAAGAGAAGGAAGGGAACGCATTTATATAATAGAACCAACAGGTGAATTTGAAAACGATCCAAATGTTACGGATAAAAAATTCCCTGGTAACTTAACACGTTCTTATCGCTCGAAAGAACCTTTAAGAATTATAGGTGAAGTAACAGAGTGGATGAAAATGACAACTACTCAGCAACAAGAATGGCATGAAAAAACAGCTAAAAACAAAGGCGAAATTATTAACTAAATGCATTTAATGGTGTGATAGTTAAATAACCTATGTTACATTGAAACTTGACAGAAAAGTTAAATATTTATTATAATTGCAGTCAATAGGCTATAGGCTAATGAAGAGCCTAAGAAAAAATTTAAGAAAGGTAAGGTATCTGCAGAAAATGTACAACTAATTCACTTAACTAGGAAGGAAAATGTAATGAAGTTTTGAGAAAGTCGTTGGAAAACGGCTTAACAATCATGCATTTTTTACCAGTGAGTGGATAGTACTGACTTCTGTAGATAGCTTTCGATAACTATACTTTGCTGTAGATTCTGTTGCCAGAGAGAGTGTGCTTATTTTTTGTTTTTTGGCTTATGGCCATGGGCAATAGAAGATATAGTTTTTTTGGTATGGTTATGGTCTGATAGATACTATCCTCTCCGGTAAATTTAGGAGGGGTTTTTATTTTATTAGTCGAATGTAGAAATCTAAAAAAATCTTTTGGAGATCGTCTTATTTTGGATATTGAAAATCTCTGCATATATGATCAAGATCGTATTGGTATTGTGGGCGTAAATGGGGCAGGAAAAACAACACTATTGAACCTTTTAAGCCAAAGAATAGAGCCTGATGAAGGATGGGTAAAACTTTATGGGGAATGCGCCTATATCTCCCAACTAGAGCCCCCTGAAGAAAAAACAATAAAACAAGAGACGGCTTCAAAATTTAAAGTTCCCCAAACCTATCGAGAGAGTATGAGCGGAGGAGAAAGAAACCGCTTTAAGCTGGCGGCCAGCCTAGATCAAAATCATGCCATCATTTTCGCTGATGAACCCACTAGTAATATGGATATTGAAGGAATTCAATTAGTCGAAAATTCCTTTGCCAACTTTTCTGGTGCCCTAGTCTTGATTTCTCACGATCGAGATTTGCTAGATAGCCTTTGTAACAAAATAATCGAAATAGAAGAAGGGAAAATCAAAATCTATTCCGGTAACTATAGTGAATATATTAAGCAAAAAACTGAAGAGCGAGAGCTAGCACAATTTGAATATGAGCAATATGTTAAGGAAAAGAAGAGACTAGAAAGGGTTATAATTTCTACACGAGAAAAAGTAAAATCCATTCGAAAAACTCCCCGAAGGATGGGTAACTCTGAGGCTAGACTCCACAAGATGGGCAATCAAAGAGCAAAAGCGAATTTGGATCGCGCTATTAAAAATGTGGAGGCAAGAATTCAACATTTAGAAGTTAAGGAGAAACCCCCAAAAATCGAAAAAATCAAATTTGACATTGGGGACGTACAGAAAATATATAGCAAAGTAATCATTGAAGGAAATGGGATTAACAAGAGTTTTGGGGATAAAGTGATCTTTAAAGATGCTCAATTTCATTTAGAAAACGGAGCTAAGGCAGGGTTAATAGGTCCCAATGGGTGTGGAAAAACCACTTTGCTAAAAATGATTTTGAACCAAGAGTCCCCAATCAAAATTGCTCCTAACGTAAGGATTGGTTATTTCAGTCAGGAGTTAAGTATCTTAGATGAAAATAAGAGTATCCTCGACAATGTGATGGCAGAAAGCGTTTATGAGGAGAGTTTTGTTCGAATATTATTGGCTCGTCTTCTTTTCAAAAGAGATAGCGTGTATAAAAAGGTTAGGGTTTTAAGCGGAGGGGAGCGAGTTAAGGCTTCCTTTGCCAAAATAATATGTAGTGGCTTTAACCTATTGATTCTTGACGAGCCTACAAACTATCTAGATTTAAACTCTCTGGAAGTGGTGGAAGAAGTTCTACGAGAATATGAACACACCCTGCTCTTTGTCTCTCATGATCGGCGCTTTATAAATTCAGTAGCTAATCAGATTATGATTATCGAAGACTGCAAACTTAAAACTTTCAAGGGCAGCTATGATGAATATATGGCTAGCAAGACTGAAGTTAAAGACAGGAAAAAAGAGCAGATTAAGGAAGAAATTTTACGATTAGAAACTCGGTTGACGGAGGTAATAAGTAAAATTTCTATGCCTTCCAAAAAGGATGACCCCAAGCTTTTAGAGATAGAATACAATGAGATTTTAGGAGAAATCCGTCGTTTGAAAAATCTCCTTCAATAAAATCGAAATACAAGATCTACGCCAATCATAAAAATAGCCCTCAGTCCGAAAAAATCGTGATTGAAGGGCTATTTGTCATGTGTCCTAAAAGAGCAGGAGTTTTTTATTCGTCTCACTTGATTCGAGCTTACTTTAATTTGATGACAACGATAATAGTTGTCGTTTTTTTTGATGAAAAATTCTATCGTACTAAAAAAATCAAAATGATCCTTTTTTCGTGTAAAATAAATATGGACATAAAGGAGGATATGCACATGTATTTCGTTGATAATAAAGGTATTACAGACCCTAGGGTGAATTTAGCAATAGAAGAGTATCTTTTGAAAAACATGGATATTGAACAGGATGATTTTTTACTATTCTATATCAACCAACCGTCAATCATTATCGGAAAAAACCAAAACACAATTGAAGAGATTAACACAGACTACGTTGAAGAAAATGGGATTATCGTCGTTCGGCGACTTTCTGGTGGTGGAGCGGTGTATCACGATTTAAATAATTTAAACTTTAGCTTTATAACGAAGGACGATGGTAACAGCTTCCACAACTACAAAAAGTTCACCCAACCTGTAGTAGATGCGTTAGCAAAATTAGGTGTGAAGGCGGAGCTTTCTGGTCGCAATGACATTTTAGTAGAAGGGAGAAAAGTATCAGGTAACGCCCAATATGCAACTCGGGGCCGCATGTTTAGTCACGGCACATT
>CADBNU010000371.1 GCA_902796085.1 Heyndrickxia coagulans | reverse complement strand
CACCTATATCCATTTCAGCTCGATATTTTAAATAGGTAATGAGGCGATCCGCTTCTTCTATAGGAACTTGCTGAATGGGAAGTAATTGGTTCGTAACCCGAAAGGATATGAGGACATAATTTGACTTGGGTATGATGTGAATATCGGTCGCATTTTGAGAAAAGGCTTTTTGTATGATAGTGACCGCTTTTTCTTCTATAGGAGTCACAAAAATGATCAACCCCTTTGCTTTTTTCTCAGAACATAATATTCGATATAAAATTACAAAATCCTTCTTTATTTTTAAATTTTTAATAAAAAATATTTTAAATTTTTGTTGTGAAGTTGTGAACGTTTTCTTACAAAAAAGTGTTTAACCACTACTCTACATTCCATAGGCTTATTTTATATATTATAATAATTTATAGCAATATGGAGGTGATTCCCTTGCAACAAACGTTAAAAATTACGAATGTTTTATCAGACCCCACTCGACTATCCATATATGAATATATGACAAAATTTCATCAGCCTGTAACGGTTCAAGATATTGCAAAACAATTTCAGATTCACCCAAATGTTGCTCGGATGCATCTATCCAAACTTGAAGATGTCGGTATGTTGAAATCTGAAAACAAAAAAACCGGAAAAGGAGGAAGACCAAGTCGAGTTTATCATCTCTCTAATGAAGTTGTTGAGTTGAATTTCCCATTTCGAGATTATCAACTGTTAGCAAAAGTTGCTATTGAAGCAATGATATCCTTGGGAGAGCTCGGAAAAAATGCACTCTACGAAACGGGAAAGCGATATGGAATCGAAATAATGGAAAAACAATTAAGTAAACAAAAGTTAGACAAAACTGAATTAACAAAAAATCAAAAGTTCGAAATTCTGGAAACCACTACAACAATATTAGGAATGACCCCTGACTTTTATATTAAGGAAGATGGAAATCAAATATATTTGCAAGTTTTTAACTGTCCATTTAGAGAGATTGCTGAAAAACATAAAAAAGAAACTTGCGACATGCATATTGCTTTTATTAAAGGAATGATTGAAGCATTATTTGAAGAGTATGATTTGATTATGAAAGAAAATATGTTTGAAGATTGTTCACATTGTGCTTATTTAATTCATGTTGCTGATTAATATTGAAACAACACGCAGATTGACATCATTTTTTGTACAATTGCGTGTTTTATTTTTTTATCATTATTCAGAAGTTTATAATCTTACTATTAGTTAAAAACATTTACAACTATCGTTTGTGTGTATATAATTTAAATATATCGACTTTTCAGACGAAAAAAAGGAGGAAATCCAATATGGATCGCATGTTTCGAGTTTTGTCGTTTTGGACAGGAATATTTGCAATCATGTTCTTCGTAGGTGGCATGCTAGAGATGGCATTATTGTTTTTAGCTCAAACGGGTTTCTTTTACATTTTAGGTTATCTTCGTCTAACTGAAAGAATGTACATGTATATATTCGGAGCTTATTTGACCATCTTCTTCGTTGGATTTACATACTATACGACATTTGTTTTTGTTCCAGGAACACCGTAATCGATATAGTTGGTATGTCTTTATCGAAAAAAATTTCGAAGGGGGAAAAAAATGGGTACTGTAATAATAACAGGTTTAATTACAATTCTGGCTATTATTGCAACTTATTCTTGTTATAAAAACAAAAATTATCTGGGGCTTTTTTTCGCGGTAGCAACAGTAGCTGTTTTTGGATTCTTTACAGTTGCTACAATACTTTTCAACGGTTATCCAGATTTAAGTTAACATAGGGGCTGAATCAATGCCCCTATTCTTTTATTGTATCTTCAAAAAAGGTTCGATTTTCTTTTTATTTACTTGGATTACATTTTCAAATTGAAATCCAGATAATACTAAATCTCCATCCGGAGAGGGTAATATTGGTTCATTAGCTACATTTTCAATAATTATTTCTTGTTTTCCACTAAACAAATCAACTTTTACTAAATCAAATTTACAATGGATATTTTCCTCTTCACAATTTCTTGGTGCAACGATAAAAAATGTATGATCATCCACTAAGTCAAACCGTGGAATTTCCCGATTTGTATACTCCGTTAAATAAGGAAATGATAACTTTTGTACTAGCTCCCATTTATCATTATAAAATTTAAAATCTGCTATATTCTCGAGATCTTTATTCACACCTAGTGCTAGTGTGATTCCTTTCCATCCTTGTAAAAAGTAATATTTTTCGTTTTTTAAGACAAAATCTTTCGTATCATTATGAAAACGTAAAATAGGTGCAGTCATATTCAAACTGTCATTACCCCAATCTAACGTCAGCAACACAGACGTATCGTTCCAAATTGCAAAGGGATATGGCATATCTATTTCTTCTTTTACTTTTTTCTGTATATTTACAATATATGTATGAAATGTCCAATCTTCTAAAAAGGCGACAACAAATAATTTTGATTCATCATACCCATTCCATTCAAAACTAATTTCACTAGATTCAATACGATCGTGATAGATTAATTTTTGCTCTTTTAATTCTATTACTTTTACATCTGCTTCAAAAACT